>NZ_DAZC01000008.1:0-197 GCF_002508845.1 Methanobrevibacter sp. UBA417 | reverse complement strand
CAAGCCTAAATAAACATGAAAAATCAAAACAAAAAAAAAGTTTTGATCAAATAATAATAAGATAATTAATTAATAAATAAAATTCAATACATTTTCACCCTAAACTGTAAACACCAAACCAGAATTACTACAATCCTAACAATCACTACAAAATCCAATAAAAAGATTAAATAGAAAACACCATAAAATTGACTTCA
>NZ_DAZC01000024.1:123227-137851 GCF_002508845.1 Methanobrevibacter sp. UBA417 | reverse complement strand
TCATTTCGCTGCCAGCCTTTTTTTATACAAAAATTCTTATTCTTACAAAAAGTTACTTTAACTTATTCTTTTAAATAATAATTAATAAATTTTATAGTTTCTATATTCAAGAATTATAAAAAACAAAACCTTTTATAATAATAATTATATATAAATACCTAATATAATTTTTATATTATTTATTTCTTAAAAATAATCATTAAAAATATTTTTATAGTGTAATAAATAATTTAATAAACTATTAAGTTTATTTAACTATAATAATATAATTATATTAATAATACATTAATATTATATTATAATCAGGAGGAACTACAAATTGCGTTTATTAATTAGTCCAATAAATCATGAAGAAGCTCTAGAAGCAATTAAAGGTGGAGCAGACATAGTTGATGTTAAAAATCCTAAAGAAGGATCTTTAGGAGCTAATTTTCCATGGGTAATAAAAGATATAAGAGAATTAACACCTGAAAATTTATTAGTTAGTGCAACTTTAGGTGATGTTCCATTTAAACCAGGTACAGTATCACTTGCAGCAATGGGAGCATTAGTTTCAGGAGCAGATTACATTAAAGTAGGATTATATGGTCCAAAGAATTATGAAGAAGGTTTAGAAGTAATGAAAAATGTTGTAAAAGCAGTAAAAGACACAAAACCTGATTCAATTGTAGTTGCATCTGGATATGCTGATGCACATCGTGTAGGTGCAGTAAGTCCTTGGGAAATTCCAAAAATTGCAAGAGATTCTGGTGCAGATTTAGCGATGTTAGATACTGCAGTAAAAGATGGACATACATTATTTGATTATTTTTCTTTAGATGATTGTCAAAAATTTGTGGATGAAACACATAGTTATGGACTACAAGTAGCTTTAGCAGGATCAGTAAAAAAAGACCAATTAAAACCATTATTTGATGTTAAAACAGATGTAGTTGGTTTAAGAGGTGCAGCTTGTGTTGGTGGAGATAGAAATACCGGACACATAGATCGAAATGCTGTTAAAGAATTAAAAGATTATGTTCAATCTTTTGAATAAATAAATTAATTATTATTATATTATTATATTAAATCATTTCTTATAGAGGTTAAAAATGTTTTCAGAAAAAGTAAATAATGCCCCAAAGGGATATACTTTTGATGATTTTCTTTTAGTACCAAATGCTTCTTGGGTAGAAGCAAAAAATGTTAATACTAAAATTCAATTATCAAAAAAAATCAAATTAAACATTCCAGTATTAAGTGCTGCTATGGACACTGTTTCAGAATCTGAATTAGCTATAGCATTAGCACAAGAAGGTGGAATTGGTGTAATACACCGTAATATGACTTCAGAAATGGAAGTAGAAGAAGTTAAAAAAGTAAAATCTGCAGAAGAAATTACTATACGTGATGTAGTAACTATTACTCCGGACTCTGATATTACCACAGTTCAAGATATAATGGAAAATGAATCTATAAGTGGACTACCAGTAATAGAAGATGACAAAATTGTTGGAATTATCAGTAAACGTGATGTAAAACCAATGATTCGCTCAGGTGTTAATAAAAAAGTAAATGAAATTATGACTTCAGATGTAGTTACTATTGAAGAAACTATATCTCCTGAAGAAGCATTAGATATTGCATATGAAAATAAAGTAGAAAGATTACCTGTTGTACGTGAAGGTAAATTAGTTGGTATAGTCACAATACGCGATATTTTAAATCATGATAACCATCCTAATGCTGCAAGAGATAAACATGGGAAATTATTAGTCGCAGCAGCTGCAGGTCCATTCGATTTAGATAGGGCTATTGCATTAGATGAAGCTGGAGCAGATATTATCAGTATAGATTGTGCTCATGCACATAATATGAATGTTGTTAAATTCGTTGAAACAATGAAAGATAATATTGATGCTGAATTATGTGTAGGTAATATTGCAACTGCCGAAGCTGCAGAAGATTTAATTGCTCAAGGTGCGGATGCATTAAAAGTTGGTATTGGTCCAGGTAGTATGTGTACTACTCGAATTGTTGCTGGTGTAGGTGTTCCTCAAATAACTGCTATTAGTCAAGTTGCTGATGTAGCTAAAGATTCAGGCATACCAGTTATTGGTGATGGTGGTTTAAGATATAGTGGAGATGTAGCAAAAGCAATAGGTGCTGGTGCCGATGCTGTAATGTTGGGTAATTTATTAGCTGGAACTTATGAATCACCTGGTGATGTTGTAGTGATGAATGGACGAAAATATAAAACTTATCGTGGAATGGGTTCTATGGGTGCTATGACTGGAGGATTTGGTGGTGGAGCTGATAGATATTTCCAAGAAGTTAAAGGTCCTATGAAACATTCAAAACTTGTACCTGAAGGTGTAGAAGGAGCAGTTCCTTATAAAGGTAAAGTTTCAGAAGTTATGTTCCAACTTATAGGTGGATTAAAAGCTAGTATGGGTTATTGTGGTGCTAAAGATATTAAATCTATGCATGAAAAAGCACGTTTTGTTCAAATTACTGCTGGTGGACTTAAAGAATCTCACCCTCATGATCTTTTAATTACTAATGAAAGTCCTAATTATCCTTTATTAGAATAATTAAATTTCATTTTATTTTTTTAATATTCTTATTTTTTTAATTTAAATTATACTCTCTTTTTTAATTTTAGGATTAAATAGAATGATTTATATAATAAAAACAATATTACTATAATTATCTTAAAATTAATGTATTAAGTTCTTTTATAAATTTGGTGATTAAATGGATTCATTAACTTTACAAGAATACCGAGAAATGGTTGATAATATTATGGAAACCAATAAGCGAACAGGTGAAATGCCAGCTTATGCTAATATTAAAGATTTTACTATTAGTAAAAAAAGTTATTCTTTAATGATTGAGAAAGTTAATAAGTTTTTTTTAGAAATGGGAAGAAATCCACGTTCTGTTAAAATAGAAAAATAAAAATAAAATTAGTAATAATTAATTATTATTTATTATATATTTTAGCTAGGCTATTGTATTTTTTTATAAATCTTCTTTACTATTCAAATTTTTGAAGTTAATTTCACATATATTCTCATTATCAATTAACACATATTCTATTTTTAAATGTTTTATAAAATCATTAACTTTTAATTTATTATTTTCTATTAATTCATTAATCAAAAATTCTTGCCCTTTATTATAAATACTATGTAACGGTTCAATATTTGATTTTACATCATTTTTTAAATGTTTAGGTATAATTGCATCTACATTTGGGTTTTTGTTTAATTTTTCTTTCATTACTTGTATGAATTTTTTTTGAATATATGGTGAGTCACAGGGTAATATTAATGCGTATGAATTTTTTACTTTTTTTAACCCTGTCATGATTCCTGATAATGGTCCTTTATTTTTGATTTCATCAGTAAGGTATGTGATATGGAATTGATATTTTTTGTTTTCATTTTGGTAGTGAGTTATAATTTTTTCATATTTTCTAACTCTACTTTCATCATTTAAAACTATAATAACATCATCAATTTCATAGTTTAGCACATCAAGTATATGAATTATCATAGGTTTCTCGTTAATAATCATAGAACCTTTATCTTGACCCATTCTACGACTCATTCCTCCACATAGAATTACACAACTTAAACATTTCATATATAATCACTTAAAAAAATCATAAAAAATATTCATTCTTTAACATGAATATCTGCATCCATATCAAAAGGATTAGTACGTAAAGCAATACTAATTATATAAGGATAATTATGCTTTAAATATAACATATAATAAACATATTCATACATTAAATTAGTATAAATCCGATTCATATCACCAATTAAATGATTAAAATCAGTAGTAGTTAAATCATTTAAATCATTTCTATGTTTTAACTCCTCATCTAAATGTAAGGTAGCTAAAAGCAATTCAGAAAAATTATCCTTTTCCATTAAATTTGGATTTTCTAATAAATTAACAATAAAATTTCTTTTATCAACAAGTAATGTTTGAATTTCATTTAAAAATACACCTTGATCTTTAACTGATATTTCAGGTGTGAACTTAACACCTTTACTTTTAATAGCATCCATAGCACTTTCAAAATCAGAATCTTCCCAATTTTCAATATCCTTTAAATATTTATATATAATATTTTTATCTTGATTAATTTTAGTAAAATTACTTAAAAGATTATCCCCAATTTCACTAAAAAACACACTTAATAACATATCAAGTTTTTCAAGAATAACTTCTCTTTCTTTACGAGCTAAAATATCATCAATTACTAAAGCAACAATTAAAATATCTATAGGAATAAATCCTAAATGCATCATAACATATGAAAAAATTTCTTCACTATCATGGAAAATATAAAAATTACCAGTATATATTAGTATAGTTGCAATAATCAGCACAATAGCAAATTTTAATTTCCAACTAATTTTCCTCTTAACCATAAACAAACTCAACTCCATAAAAATTAAAATAATTTATTAAAAAAATAATATTTATCTTTTTTTTGCATAAACAATAGCAATAGGGTTTCGTGCAATCATCATTATACCACGATCTATAACTCTACCTTTACTTACATTAACTTCAACAATTTTAGGATTATAACCTAAACTTTTAAGTTTATTAACAGCATCAACTTTTGTATCAACGAGGATACATGGAATTAAAATTCTACCTTCATGGTTTAACTTACTATCCACTAAATCTAAAATAGGTTCTAAATCTCTTCCACTACCACCTATTAATGCAATATCAAAAGTATTTATATTTTTAAGTGCATTCACACCATCATTTTCAATAAAACTTACTTTATCTAAATTTCCAAGTTTTTCTAAATTTTTTTTACAAATATTTATAGCTTCAGGATTTTTATCTATAGAATAAACTTTTTCTGCTTTTAAACTAAATTCTACACTTAATCCTCCTGTTCCACAACCAATATCCACTACAATATCTTCATGACAAACATTAGATTTATATAATAATATTGCCCTAATCTCCTCTTTAGTTGGTCCAGGCACATCACAAGTTTTTATAAATTCATCATCATTTAACATAAAACCTAATCATCTCTTTTTTTTTATTTTGTTGGATTCCATCGTTTATATAAATTATTATCAATTTGCAATGAGTCTAAAATTTTCCCTACTATGAAATTTTCATTATCTTTTAATGTTTCTGGTTTATTATAATAAGCAGGCATTGCAGGTAAAATTATTCCTCCTTCTTTAGAAATTTTTAACATATTTTCTAAATGAATACTTCTTAATGGTGTTTCTCTTGGAACAATTATAGTTTTTCTATGTTCTTTTAAAGCAACATCAGCAACACGGCTTATACTATTATCAGCATAACCATTTGCTATACTAGATAATGTTTTCATACTACAAGGCACTATGACTAAGGATTCAAATCTGCATGATCCACTATTAATTTCTGAACTTATATCATTTGTTTCATAATATTTTGATGCTAATTTTTTTATATCTTCTAATTTAAAATTTGTTTCATGGTGGATTACAATTTTTGCAGGATCACTAATTAAAAGTCCGGTTTTTATGTTTAAATCTTTTAAAGCTTTTAATAATTTTATTCCATAAATTGTTCCACTAGCTCCAGTTAATGCTACTATTATCAAAAGGATCACCAATTTATAATTTTTTTTTATTCAAATACTGTTTGATCGAATGTCATTGTTTCGAATCTATTTTTCCGTTCTGGTAAATTTAAGTAATGTTCTATTTTAAATTTTTCTAATTTGTCACGATCTTCTTTAGGAACATAAATACTTATATCTGGGAAGTTAAATCTGGCATCAGATAATGCTCCTACTATGCTACTTATTTCATTTAAATGATATAATTTATCGTTTAAAGAAACTTGAGTTTTCATTTCATCAAAATGAGGATAATCTGCAATGTTAATAATTACATTGTCACGTTTTATACCATAATCTTCACTTATTTCTTCTTCAGCTTTATTAATTTCATCTTTTTTGATTTTAAATATTTTTTCTGGTTGTGTGAATTCTTTAACATCAATTTTATATGCTGTTTTTAATAATTGTCTATTGTCTAATCTATTTATTGTTTCTTTAGCATACCCGTCACTGTTTCTGAATAAACATATTAAGTCAGAATCATCGTATTTATACATTTCTTTTGGTTTTAAACCATAATCCTTTATTAAATATTGAATACCTCTTCTGAACATAGAATTTAATATACGTGTTGTGTGATGTTGGTATACACTGGGATACATGAAATATCTTGCAACTAATAGTGATTCTGCAGCTTGAATTCCTTTTATATCTAATAATAAATATTTTTCTAATTTTAAATTACTTATTAATCTTTGTGTGTCAATTACTCCGTATTGTACTCCTACATAATATGAGTCTCGCATTAAATAATCCATCCTATCAACATCTAATTCCCCACTAATTATGGGTCCTAATTTTCCTTTTCCATGGATTATGTCTGTTATATCTTGTAAACTGAATTTTTCTTTTAGTTTGTCACTAATTTCAGTATTTTTTATTACATATTCAGTTATTTTTTCATGAGGAGCTTCAAGCACTGTTTCAGATACATGAGAGAATGGTCCGTGACCTGTATCGTGGAGTAATCCTGCTACTCTCACTAATTCTTTATCTTCATTTGTTAATTCTAATTGATCTGCTAATTGTGATGCTAAATGCATTGTTCCTATGCTGTGTTCAAATCTGGAATGATTTGCTCCAGGATAAATTAATGAGATGAATCCTAATTGTTTTAATCTTCTAAGTCTTTGTATTTGAGGATAATCTATTAATTCTGTTTCGTATTGTGTGATAGGTAAGTTTCCGTGTATGCTGTCTCTGATAAATTTTTTATTTGACATTTTACCAATACACCTTATTATTATTTTTTTTAGTCTATAAATCTTGAGTCTGCTTTAGTTGTTTTTGCTTGGTCTTTTTTAGTTTCAAACCAACCAATTTTAAGATTTTCTATTGTATCTTGATATAATTGTGGAACATATGGTTTTATGTCTATTATTGGTGTTTTGTCTAATATGTCTACATTGGATACATATAAAATGTTGTTTTTTACTTTGTCTAATTGGACTACTGATAATCCTATAGGATTAGGTCTTTTTGGGGATCTTGTTGCGAATATTCCATGTGTTTTAGTATCTAGGAATGGTTTAACTTCTAATTCATAGTTTTTTACTTTATGTAAATGGTATATTAAGTTTAAGTGTGAAAAGTGTTTAATATCTTTTAGGCCATCTAGATACTTTTGTTTTATATGTATTTCTCCTTTTACTCCTTGTGCTCCTATGGGTTGGATTGGCATTCCTTCAAGTTTTTTAAAGGGTGTATGTATTTCTCCTATGCTTTCAAATTCTATGTTACTCATAAATGTTTTTTTGTTTTTATTTGTTCTTATATTTGATGCTTTTAATTTTTAAGTGCTTATAAATAAAAAATCGTTATGAAGTATAAAATTAAATCGTTGTGAAACTCTTTATTATTGATAAAAGGATACATTTAAATACTATTGTTTATAATTAGTTATTATAGAACATTTAAAGTTCATAAATTTATATCTAGTTATTTGGAGATGAATCAAATGGAAATAAGCGCAAGAAATATTTTAAAAGGTAAAGTCGAATCTGTTGAAAAAGGTCAAGTAATGGCAAGTATTAAAATTAACGTTACAGACCCTACAACAATAACTGCAGTTATCACAAAAGAATCTGCAGAAAAATTAAACATAAAAGAAGGCGATGACTTAGCTGCAATTATTAAATCTACAGAAGTAATTGTAGGAAAAGAATAAGTTCAATGAATTTTATATAAAAAAAAATTCATTGTTAAATTATTTATTAAAATTTAACAATAAGTCATTTAAGTAATATTTTTTTAGAGGATAGAAAAAAATAAAACAAATTTTTTCCTCTAAAAAATCTATTTAAATGGTTTAAAATTAAAAAATCTAATTTTTTAAAATTTATTAAAATCATTCGTTTATACACTATCTTTTAATTTAACATAAAAGCTTTATTAATCTATTTTTTACATAAAATTTTTATATTATAACAAACCTATATACTATTAAAAACTATTTTATGGATTTAAAAAAGGGGTTTAAATGAAAAAATTACCAAAAGAAAAGGAAGATGAATTAATAAATTATTTAAAAAATTTTCCTGAAATCCTTTCATTTGATTATGAAATATTACCTGATGGGGAAAACATATCAATTATAACAACTTTTAGTGAAAATATACCTGAAAATCATCATAAAGCTACAGCACACATTGAAAAAATACTGGATGCTAAATTCCAGCAAATAGTAATATTACAAAATGTTCAATACTTTAATTATAAATTTAATAAATAAATATTTACTTTTAAGAGAATATTAAAATTAAATAGATACATTGAAACTTAACTTTTTTTCTTAAAACTTAAAAATTAATATATAATAAATAATATATTAATTATATAATTTATTCTTTTAATTCTATACTAATTCTAAAAATAAATATAAATGGAAGTTTAAAAAAACTATGACCTTTGATTATGATGTAACAATAGTAGGTGGAGGGCCTATAGGTTCTACTTTAGCATATAAATTAGCTAAAAATAAAGATTTACAAATAGCTATTGTAGATAAAAAGAAAAATATAGGATTACCTTTACAATGTGCAGGAATTGTAAGTAAAAAAATATTAAAATTTAACAATTTGCCTGAAGAATTAATTTTAAATCAAGTTAAAGGAGCACACTTACACAGTCCAAATTATGATTTATCAGTTTCTAAAAAAGAAAATGAAGCATATATAATTGATCGAGTTGCCTATGATCAATACTTATTAAATAGGGCTAAAGAAAATGGTGTAAAAGTAATTAACCCATTTAAAGTAATAGGGGTTAACACAAAAGATGGAGTAATCACCTCAGAGAAGGGTCAAATAAAAAGTAAAATTATTATTGGGGCAGATGGTTCTAATTCAATAATATCAAAAGAATTAAAAAATAAGCAAAAATATTTTAATGGATCACAGTTCTTATTAAAATCTGAAGATAAGATTCCGGAAAAAGATTTTGTTGAATTATATGTTAAAAACCAAATATTTCCAGGATTCATTTGGGCAATTCCAACATATGAAAATATTTATCGTATTGGATTATTCAGTAACCATACTTGTGGAGAAGAAATTGGTATCTTAGAAAACTTCATTAAAAACCATCCAAAGTATAAAAATATGGAAATTATAGAGAAATATTATGGTAAAATACCAATATATGATAAAAACAAAGTATTAGTTAAAGACAGAGTACTCTTAATTGGGGATGCAGCATCACAGGTCAAACCTACCTCTGGTGGGGGATTAATATTAGGTTTTCAATCTACTGAAATTGCAGAAAAAGCAATAAATCATGCAATTAAAGAGGATAATATCAAATATTTAAGAGATTATGAGAAAACCTTTAAAAAAAATTATAATAAGGAATTAAATTATCAATTAAAAGTACAAAAAACTTTAAACTTATTATCTGATGATAACTTAGATTATTTCTTTAAACAATTAAAATTAAAAGGTGGAGAAGAACTTATTAGTACATATGGGGATATGGATGAGCAATCTATTTTAGTTAAGGAATTTATTAAAAAAGGATATTTATTTACAATGTTTCCTTCAATTATAAGTCATAATATTAAAAAAATATGGGATTAAAATAAAATATTAATTTTCACTTTTTTTAATAAAATCTTCCATTAACCATGAAGAAATACTAATATCATATGGTGGTAATTCAATATCTTTAACATTAAACCATTTAGCTTTTAAAATTTCATCGTGATCAACTTTAATTTCACCAGATTCATAATCAGCTGTAAAACCTAACATTAATGAATTAGGAAATGGCCAAGATTGGCTTCTCATATATTTTAAATTTTTAATTTTAATACCAACTTCTTCTAAAACTTCTCTATGCACAGCTTCTTCGATGGATTCACCAGCTTCTACAAAACCTGCAATCAATGCATAATTAATATTTTTATGGTAACTGTGTTTAGCCATTAAAAGTTTCCCATTATTATTTATAGCAACTATTATAGCTGGAGCAATTCTAGTATAATGAACTTGCCCACATGAAGGACATTTCATCATCATATCTTTTTCATCAAGTACAGTTTTACATCCACAATGGCCACAATACTTGTAAGAATTGTACCAATCATTTATTAATACTCCTCTTCCAGCCATCTGATATAAAATGGGATTCATATTATAAATTTCTAAAAGAGAATAAAAATTTGTATTAGTATTATTATCTACATTAACAACGAAACAGGGTTTGTCTTTAAAAGTACCAATATATAATAAAAAATTAATACAAAAATCACTTAATTCATCTTTATATTGGGGAACATTTAGATTTTCGTTTAAATATAATTCACGGTTAGTATTATAGATGAAATAATAAGATTCATCATTAGTTTCAAAGTTATCAATAAAATCTATTTTATAATTATCATAAATTGAACTTTCAATCATAATATATAATATGTTTAATGTTAAATTTAAAATTTTTTCATTTAATTAGTAATTAAGAAGTGATACTATAATATAATAGAATAAATATAAATTATAATAATATTTAAGGAATGTGAAATTTTTGATGAATCTACTTTTAATCCAATCTCAAGAACATGAAAAATTACCACTTGCAGAATTAAAAGCTGTAATGGATGCAGAAAATATAGAAGCAAATATAAATCAGTTAACACCTGGTTTAACTTTACTAGAAAATTTAGATTTAGAAACTTTTAATCATAGTTATAAAAGATTAACAGATCGTTTAGCTTATACTCATGAAGTGCACCAATTAATTGAAACAACTACTCTTGAAAATTTAGAAAAATCAGTTTTAAACATTGATTGGAGTGAATTTATTAAGAATAATTTTGTTGTACGAGTTAAAAGATTTAATAGTGATATAGATACAGTCAAATACGAACGAAATATTGGAGGCTATATTTTAGATAATACTCCTAATATTAAAGTTAAATTAGTAGGTTCTGATTCTTATATTCGTGTTGTGGTTTTTGAAGATACTGTTTTTTTATGTGTGGAAAAATATAAATTAAATAAGAAACATTTTGAAGATTCTAAACCTCATAAAAGACCATTTTTTCACCCTGGAGGTATGAGTCCTAAACTTGCACGGTGTATGGTTAATTTAAGTCGAATTAAAGAGGGTGAATTATTATTGGATCCTTTTTGTGGAACTGGGGGCATGTTAATTGAAGCAGGTTTAATTGGTGCTAAACTTGTAGGTTCTGATATAAATTGGAAGATGAAAAATGGATCAGCTTTAAACTTGGACTTTGTAGGTATTAAAGATTATAAAACTTATAAAATAGATTTTAAACAATTAAAAATGTTAGAACCTGCTGATGTGGTAGTGACAGATCCACCTTATGGTATAAGTACAACTACAGGTGGTGTAAGTACAACTATAATATTAGAAGAATTTTTAGATTCACTAGAAGGTAATCTTAAAAAAGATGGTTTAATTGTTTTAGCAACACCTCATTATATTGATATTAATCCAATAATGAATGAAAAAGGATTTAAAATTTTAGAACATTATGAAATTAAAATGCATAGAAGTTTAACAAGAATAATATCTGTAATAATAAAAATATAAATCAAATATTAAAGGAGATATTAAATAATGAAACTCAAAGTATATGATACAACTTTAAGAGATGGTGAACAAACTCCTGGGATTTCATTAACACCAACAGAAAAGTTAGCTATTGCTTTAAGATTAGATGAATTGGGTGTAGATATTATTGAAGCGGGTTCAGCTATCACTAGTAAAGGGGAAAGAGAAGCTATACAAGATATTGCTCATGAAAATTTAAATGCAGAAATTGCAAGTTTTGCAAGAATTTTAAAAGAGGATGTAGATTATTGTCTTGATTGTGATGTTAGTATGGTTAATTTAGTTGTTCCTACTAGTCCTATTCATATGGAATATAAATTAAAAAAATCACCTGGAGAAGTTTTAAATCAAGCAGTGAATGTAACTGAATATGCTAAAAGTCATGGTTTAAAAATATTATTATCTGCTGAGGATTCAACTCGTAGTGATATGAATTTTTTAAAGGAGGTTTTTAAACAAACTATAAGTGCTGGTGCTTGTCGTATTTGTCCTTGTGATACTGTTAGTATGTTAACTCCTGAAAAATCACTAAATTTTTATAAAGAATTATCAAGCTTAGGAGTCCCTGTTGATGTTCATTGTCATAATGATTTTGGATTATCTACTGCTAATACTTTAGCTGGAATACGTGGAGGTGCAAGTGAATTTCATGTAACTGTAAATGGTATTGGTGAGCGAGCAGGTAATGCTTCACTTGAAGAAGTTGTAGTTTCTTTAAATCAGTTATATGATAATTATTCAACTAATATTAATTTAAATCAATTATATTCTGCAAGTAAAATGGTGTCACGGTTAACTGGAGCTTATTTGGAACCTAATAAAGCTATAGTTGGTGAGAATGCTTTTTCACACGAGTCAGGTATACATTCTGATGGTATGTTGAAAAATTCTCATACTTATGAACCTTTTAATCCTGAATTAGTGGGTAATCATAGAAGATTTGTTCTTGGTAAACATGTGGGAAGTAAAGGTTTACAAAATCGTTTAGAACAATTAGGAATATACACTACTAATAAAGAGTTATCTAAAATTTTTGATTTAGTTAAAAATTTAGCAGATAAAGGTAAAATTGTAACTGATGCAGATATTCAAGCTATTTCAGATTATGTTATGGATATTGCTGAAGATACTAAAGTTGATTTACAAGAAGTAACCATTGTAAGTGGTAATAGGGTTACTCCTACAGCTTCTGTTAAATTAGGTTTAGAAAATCAAATGATACTTGAAGCAGGTATTGGTGTTGGACCAGTTGATGCTGCAATTAATGCTGTGAATAAGGGTGTTAAAGAGTTTGCTGATGTTGAATTAGAAGAGTATCATGTAGATGCTATCACTGGTGGAGCTGATGCTTTAATTGATGTAATTGTTAAATTACGTTTAGGTAATAATGTAATATCTGCACGTAGTACTCAACCTGATATTATTAATGCTAGTGTGGAAGCTTATATTATTGGAGTTAATCGTTTATTAGAAATTAAGAAGAAACAAGATGAATAAAAATGTTTAATGATAAAAATATTGAAATTTTAGGTTATACTGCTAATGTTAGTAGTGTTAGTGAAACTTTAGATAATGTTGATAGTTTACGTGATAATTGTTGTGATGGTACTATTGTTCAACTTTTAAATGCGGATGGTATTGCTGGTTTAAAGCATATTGAACATGGTATTATTCAATCTTTCAATGCTTTTAATCGTGATGAGAATTTGGCTAAGGATTTAGGTGTTGAAATTCTCCTACGTACTAGTGGTCAAAGACAGATTAGTAAAGCTTTTAAAATGTTAGGTTTACATGAAGGAAAAATGAATATATGCATCATTTTAATAAACTGTCCAGATTATTTCATTGATCAATTAAATGATATGTTCACACGAGATGATAATGTTTTATCACCAGAAATTGATAAATTATTAAAGATTTATGATATTTCAGAAAAAGAATTAAAGATCATGGACATCACAAGCATATTAATTGACAGATCTTCAAAATTAGTTGTAGATCAATAAAAAAAATTTTATTCATTAATATTATTAATAATATCTATAATACTCTTAAGATTATTTTTAGTTAAACATTTAACATCTAAATTTTTAACTTCCAAAGCAATTCCCTTAATTTTTAAACGATTATAATTAGGGCAACGAGTAATAATGCCTCTACCTTCAACATCAAATGAATCTCTAAGTTTCCAACTAAGTTCCTTAGCATTATCATTCCGGAAAATAACATTAATACCTCTTTTATCCGGATGCATTACATTATTAATACCTTTTTTTAAAATATTACATGCATTAACAGTATTAACAAAATTAGACTTAGCAAAATTTAACTCATTATAAATACCAACACAAGTAATCTTATCACATTTAAAACTTTTTAAAAGAATATTAGAATCCTTAAAAAAATTAGGAATACTAGTACTTATAAATCCACCATTACCTACATTAACAATTTTAGGCTCACCAGTAGAACCAACAATTACATCTGAATAAAAACCATTACATAAATGTTCATGAGTATCACCAATACTTCCAGATACATCCTCAACAAGTAAAATACCATTATCCCTACAATATTTACTAATACTCTTCATATCTTGCTCAGCAGTATAAGCAGCCAAACTAGTTAAAAATAAAGCAGAACCCTCACTAATATCATCAAGAATTTCATCTAAAAAATCAGTTTTAACCAAACCATAATAGGTTTTAACAGTAACTAAATTTTTACCTAAAAACTTAGCAATTTGTTTAAAACCATGCCAAGCCCCTTGATCTGGAATGATAATGTCACCTTTAACATTATTCATAGCAATAAAAATAGCACTATTCCCACTATTAACAAGTTTACAACTATCATGTTTAGTAAACTTTTTAATTTTATCACATGCTTTTTGATTATAATC
>NZ_DAZC01000024.1:89095-123035 GCF_002508845.1 Methanobrevibacter sp. UBA417 | reverse complement strand
TCCATTTAATAATTATTTTCATTGATATTTTGGACTTTTCTTAAAAAAATTATCCAAAGTAGTTTGATGAGAATGAAGTAACTCATTTAATAAAGTACTAACCTTAACATACTTACTAATAGGAATTTTAAGTTGAGTACTAGCATAATGTAGGCAAGATTTTAAATCTTCAAACTCTTTATAAGGTTCTTGCATAGCAAATTTAATATTTTCTCTAACATTAAAAACACCTAAAGGAACATAACCATTATAAGCTTCACGTAAAATAATTAAACCAGCTTGTTTCTTTTCACGAGCTAATTCATCAAGTACAGCATATTTAGCAGTATAATAACAACCACCAACAGAAGAATATTCCTTTTTACCACCATTTAATTCATAATCACTAAAAATCATTTCCTCTTGACCAAGAATTTTAATAAAAGCTTCAGTCCATTCATACTGCCATTCAACAGGTAATAAAATAATAATATACTTATTCTTTAAACTATAATATTCATAAACACGATAAGAATCAATAATAGGATAATTCCTAACAGATTTAAGTAAACCATCTGCTAAAGTAGTATCACAAGCAGTAATACTCCAACGAGTAGGAACTAACTTACGACTTTTACCAATACCAAAAGCACCAACACTAAAAGCTTTTTGCATATTACTAAACGGAACATCTTTATCATGCAAACCCATAACAGCTTCAGCAGCTTTTAAATCAGTATCATAATAAGATTTCTCTAATTGATGATCCCATTTAACAGCATCAATATCAAACTTTTCAATCACAGCACTAGGACCATGAGGGGTACTATCCTCACTTAAAACACTACCATGAGGAATTTTACCAAAAGTAGCTTCACTATCAATAGATTTACTAGCTAAAGAAATATCCTGCAACTTCTCAACAAAAGGATTATCTAAATCCTTAATACTGATTAATTGCTTACCTCTTACTAAATTAAGACGGTAATTGATAATTTCATCTTGAGTTTTATGTTCAGGTAACCATGATTCTGGAGAATCCACAATACTAGTATCTCCTTTTTCATTAACCATCATTGGTCCAGCATATACTTTAGGATAACTCCATCTACCAATAAAAACACTAGGAGGAGTACTACCTTCAAGATCTTTACCTACCTTAACAGATTTCATCTGAAGATCTTTAGTTAACTTTTCAAGGTAAGCATTTTTTGTTGTTTTTGACATAAAAATCAAATTAAATAAAATAAATTTTTTTTTTTAAATGAATACTATTAGTGTTAAGATAAAAAAGATTAGTAAAATCCAAATTATACTAAAAATTATCATAACAATTATTTCAGTGTTTGTAAAACTTCTTTTTGTTCTAAGATTTAAATCTTCTATTCTCCAAAAATCATTCATAGATTCTTGAATGTTAATAATACTCCATAAACCTAAAAAGGGTATACAAATATAAATTAACAAATTAGCAGGTGAAGAAAATGATTCAATTCCTCTAGATTCTATTAAATCTTCCCAATCATTAAGTAAATAGTAAAATACTATCCAATTACCAATAGGAATAAAAGTAAAAATAAAGGTACGTACACCTACACTAATATTTTTACCATAATTTTCTTTTAAGATTTTACTATTATTATAAAACCAATAAATAGAATATAATCCAAATGTAGTAATCATTAAAAGGAATAAACGTCTAATAGGAAAAGCATGATTGTACGTAATATGACCTTTTTCCTTAAACTCTTGTTTATTAGAATTTAAGAAATTTTCCCTATTTTTATACATAAAATTTTCATTATTAATGTGATTTATGGGATGGATGTTTTCTTTAGTGTTGTAACTATTTGGAATATGGTTTCTTGATATAGCTTCATCACTAACCCAATTATAACAGTATCTACATTTTTGGGCTTTTATGGGTATTTCTCTCCCACAATATTCACATTTTTTTGTTTCTTCATTTGACATATTCTAATTAAATTTTTATTCAAATTCAATAGTGCTTGGAGGTTTATCACTAATACTTAAAGCAACATGTGTGACTTCAGGCACTTCTGATGTGATTCTTTGACTAATTTTCCGTATAACACTCCATGGTAATTCTGGAACATATGCAGTCATAGCATCAATACTGCTAATTAATCTTAAAACTACTAAATAACCGAAATCTCTTTGATCTCCTTTCACACCTGTAACTTTAGTATCTGTTAAAACTGCAAAGTATTGCCATAAATCTTTATCTACACCTGAAGCTTTAATTTCTTCACGAACAATAGCGTCAGCTTTTCTACAAATTCTTAAATTTTCTTTAGTTAAGGGTCCGATGACTCTAACTGCGAGACCTGGACCTGGGAAGGGTTGTCTTTGAACTAATTCTTCAGGTAAACCTAGTTCATCACCTATTAATCGAACTTCATCTTTATATAATTCTCGGATTGGTTCAACAACTTTTAAAACCATTCCACTAGGTAATGCTAAGTTATGATGGGATTTAATTTTACCTTCTGATTCAATCCAGTCAGGTGCAATTGTGCCTTGTACTAAAAATTTTGCATCAATCTTTTTAGCTTCTCGTTCAAATATTTCTATAAAAACTCTTCCAATAATTTTACGTTTTTCTTCAGGATCATTTACACCTTCTAATTCTTTAAGGTATTCTTCTGAGGCATCAACATATTTGAAGTTTAATCGGTCTTCAAAAATATTACAAACTTGTTTTGCTTCACCTTCACGTAATAATCCATGATCTACAAAAACAGCTGTTAAATTATCCCCAATTGCTTCTTTAACAAGTACTGAGCAAACACTACTATCTACTCCACCAGATAATGCAATTATAGCTTTTTCATCACCTATTTCATCTTTTACTTGTTTTATTGCATTTGGGATAAATTTTTCTGGTTTAAACATGATTTTAACCTGAATTTTTTATTCTTCTTCAGCTGGTGGTTCATAATCTTCAATGATTTTTTTAATTATTGCTTCTAATCCGTCTTCATGTCCACTTTCAACAGCTTCCATGATATCATCATATTTAATGTATTTTTCAAGTTTTACAGCTTTTTGTCCGATACCTGCGATTTTGAAACTTTGTTCTTCATCTCCAACTATGATATTAACGTATTCTTTACGGATTCCAACTTTATTGTCTAATGCTTTATTTTTTAAATCTTCAGAATTATCTATCATTTTTTATCTCCTAAAATTTTTTTTATAAATCTATAAATATGGTTTTTATTTATATTATTTATTTTAATTATAGTTTTCTAAGATTTAAAATTAAATTATATTTTATTAATTTTATTTTTTAGGAGTAGTATTAGTTTTTTTGATTATCTTTTTTTGCTTGTAATTTTTTTTTATTAAGATTATTTTTTCCAATATCTTTATAAAGGGTTATGAATATATATTCATAATACTTAGTAGTAAAAAAAAATAAAAAATCAAAATCTACTATAAAAAAAAATTTGGAGATTCATTAAAATGGAAAAAAATTTAAAATACACATGTAAAAATTGCGGATTTACTTGGATAACCCTAAACGGAGAACATAAAGTTTGCCCAAAATGTCACAGTGAAGAAATTCAATTAATAGAAGAAGTAAAAGACTTAGATGTAGAAGCAATCTTAAATCATAATAAAATGAGAGGAGGATGCTGTGGATCTGCACGAGGACAAGGACCATTAACCTGTGGAAAACCAGCACCAGACCATGCAAACCCTAATACCCCCCACGACAAGAAAAACTGCTGTGGATACAAAGACTAAAAAAAAATAAATTAAGTTCTTTTTAAAATTTTCTCATTACCTTAAAAAAAATAAATTAAAAAAAAATAGTTAATATGGATAAAATATAAAAATAAATCGATTTTATAATTTATCCTTACAAATTTTATAAAAATTCATAAAAATTTCATCACCTAATGGTGTAGTGTGAACTTCTGGATGGAACTGAATACCATAAATATCTTTATTTTCATGTTTAATAGCTTCAATATCACACAAATCACTATTAGCTATAATTTTAAAATCTTCAGGTAATTTCACAATTTCATCTTTATGACTACTCCAAACATCCATATTTGGAGCTAAACCTTTAAAAAGATCATCATCATTAAGAATATCAATAGTAACTTGAGCATAACTTTCAGTTTCACTACTAGTAACTTCACCATTAAAAGCCTTAGCTATTAATTGATGACCTAAACAAATACCTAATATAGGAACATCAATATTCTTAATATACTCTACAGTATTACCAGCACCTTCTGCAGAAGGACCGCCCCCAATAATTAAACCCATTGGTTCTTTTTCTAAAATTTCATCAATACTTAATGAATTTGGAACTAATTCTGAAGGAATATCGAGATAAGATAAACTTCTTTGAATTCTATGATTATATTGGCCTTTATTGTTAATAATAATAATTTGTTTCATTTAAATAACCTGTAAAAAAAAAAATTTTTTAATATAATAATTATTTATAATTTTTATACTTAATTAAATTTATATACTATAAATATGTTAAATTAGCTTATGGAATTAGAACAATTAATATTAATAATAATTGCAATCTTAATTGCAGTAATAATATTTAAAGTATTCATGTGGTTACTACCAATAATAGTTATATTATTAATAGCATATTTTATCTATGTATACTTCACAGATGAGTATTAACTAAAACTCCCATCCAAACCCTTTTTTTTATAAATCTCTTTCATTAAAGGCAATACTACTAGCAACTGCACCTTCACCACAAGCAACAACCCATTGTTTAATACCACCAGTAATATCACCAGCAGCATAAATATGATCCACATTAGTTTTTTGTTGTTTATCTGTTATAATATAACCAGCATCATCTAATTTAACACCTAAACTAATAGCTAACTCATTTTGAGGAAGATCTCCAATAGCAACAAATAATGCATCAGTTTCAACATCAATTATACTACCATCAGTTTTTTCAAGAATCACACTTTCTACAGTTTGACTGCCTTTAATTTCTTTAACAACTGCATTCCAGATTACATTAATTCCTTTTTTATCTAAAACATCTGTTAAATATTTTTCAGCTCTTAATTCATCCCGCCGATGCACTATCTGAACATCACATCCAAGATTAGTTAAAAATATACTCTCTTGAGCTGCACTATTACCTCCACCTATAACAAGAACTTTACGATTTTTAAAAAACATTCCATCACAAGTAGCACAATAAGAAACACCTCTACCTTTAAATTCCTCTTCACCTGGAACATTTAATTGGCGATGTTTACTTCCAGTAGCTAAAATAATATTTTGTGTATGGTAAGAATCTTTATCAGTATTAATAATGAAACTTCCATCTTCTTCTTTACTAATACTTTCAATATTTTCCATTTCATTAATTTGACAATATTGTTCACATTGATTCTTTGTATGTTCAATAAGTTTCATACCATTTATATGCTCATAACCAGGATAATTTTCCATAGCAGGAACCTCTAATCCTAATCCACCAGTTAAACCTTTATCTATTAGTAAAGTTTTACTATTCTGTCTTCCAGCATAAATCCCAGCACTTAAACCAGCAGGACCTGCTCCAATAATGATAATTTCATATTCTTCCATACTAACAAAATCTCCTTAATAATATAATTTTATAATCTTTTTTGTATTTCTTCTCGGACAATTTTATTCACAATACTTCCATCAGCTTTACCCTTTAACTGTTTCATACTCATACCCATTAAAGGACCCATAGCACCCATTTGACGTTCACTAATCATAGTTTCATTTTCAGATACAATATTTTCTATAATTTTTTGAACATCATCTTCACTTAATAAAGTTAAGTTATTCTCTTCAGCTAATTTTTCAACATTTTTACTTGGATTATCACTAATACTAATTAAAAGTTTATTTAATGCATCTTTACTAATTTTATTATCTTTTAATAATTTAAACATGTCAACGAGTTTATCAAAAGTAATATTGTTAATATTATGATTATCCCTACGTAACTCTTTTAAATCATATGCAAGAACACTAGCTACAGGAGTACTTTCAACTTTCACTTGTTTTAAGATTTCTTCAAACATATCAGCTTCTTGAGTACGTACTAATTGATTAGCTAAATCTTCACTTAAACTATATTCTTTAATGATTCTAACCTTTTTCTCATCTGGTAATTCAGGTAAGTTATTAGCAATTTTATTTATGTGTTCTTTACTAATTTGGAATAATGGAATATCAGTTTCTAAATACATCCGATTAGCTGTTGCAAGAGGTCTCATATATTCAGTGTTTCCATCTTCTAAACATTTACGTGTTTCTTCAACAACACCATCAAATGCCATTTTACTTCTACGTATAACTTCTTTTAGAGCACTAGTTGCTACTTCAGGTTTTTCGGCAACAATAATAATCGCATCTTCAGGTTCAACTTTTAAGTATCTTTTAAGTTTATCCACTTCTTCTTGACTTATACCATAAGCAGGTAATTCATCAGTATGGAATAATCCATGAACACCACGTTTTTTAGCATAACCTGATAATTCAGTTCCAAATCTTCTACCTGGTTGAACTTCTAATCCAATAAGACCATCAAATCCTTTAAGAATAATTGCTTTAATACTTTTAGCACTCTTTAAAATCTTACTTCCAGTATCCTTAAATACTTCATCAATGTCATAAATTTCATCAATTACCTTAGCATTTCTTTCTTTTAACTGATTACGTATTTCAATTAACTTTAATTGGCGTGTTACTTCTCGTTCAACTATTTCAGGCATTAATTCTAAGTCTTGAACACCTTTAATTTCTACACGTGCACCTTCAGCAATACTAATATTTACATCCTGTCTGATTGTTCCAAGTCCTCTTTTAACTTTAGTACTTCTTAGAACTTGTCCGATCATATAAGCTACATGTTGCATTGCATCAGGATTATGAACACTAGGATCTGTTGTAATTTCTGCAAGTGGAATTCCTAACCTATCAAGACGGAATTCAGTATATGGTCCTTCACTGTCAACTCTTCTAGCAGCATCTTCTTCTAAACCTAAAGTTTCTATTTTAACTTCACCATAAGGAGTGTCAAGATATCCATCAGTTGCAAGTAATCCTGTTCTTTGAAATCCACTAGTATTACTTCCATCAATTACTTGTTTTCTCATAGTATGAAATTCATCTACAACTTTCATGTTTAAAAGTGAAGCTATAGTTAATGAAATATCTAATGCTTCTTTATTTAAATCATGTGGAGGTTCATCATCAGTTTCCACAAGACAAGTATGAGTGTTATATGATTCATAATTGAATCTTTGTTTTTGCATTGATTCTTGATATGCTGCTCTATCAATTTGTCCTAATTCACTTTGAGTTGGTCTTAATATTCTTTTAATTTCTGCATCATAATTATCATCACGTAATTCTGTTGGGCATGGGCAAAAAAGTTTACTTTCAGTATCTAATTGTTGATGAACTTCTAATCCCATTTTAAGACCTAATTTTTTCCAATCTCTACTCATAAATAATCACCTAAATCATTATTTTTTTTTAGTTTAAAAAATATTTAACAGAACTACTATGACTTAATTCACCTGCAATATTAGTAGTCATAATATTTTCAACATCATTTAAATTCTCGCTCTGACCAAGGGCCCATGATAATTTAACATAAGCAGTTTCAGGAGTCATATCCTGTCCACTTATAACGTGAGCATTAATAAGTTCACGACCAGTACTGTAAACATTCATATTAACTCTACCATAAAGACATTGACTAGTCATAACAATTGCAATGTTTTCATCATAAGCACGATTAAGAGATGGGATTAAATTTTCAGGAACATGACCTAAACCAGTACCTTCAATAAGTAAACCTTTGAAACCTTTATCAATATGATAATCAATTAATTCATTAGTTATACCAGGAAAACTTTTAATAAGTGCAGTTTTAGGTTCTAAATTAGTGTTAAGTTTTAATTCCTTTTCGTTACGTTTAGTGTAAGGTAAATTAGTACTTATAATATTTCCATGTTGTAATTCTGCAATTGGTTCACAATCAATACTTCTAAATGTATCCCTACGACTAGTATGCATCTTACGAACTTTTGTACCTTTATGTAAACTGCAAGTATTATCATTTAAACTATCATGCATACAAACAGTGACTTCAGCAATATCAGATTTTGCAGCACCTACACTATTAAATAAATTAATAAAAGCATCAGTACTAGGACGATCACTACTTCTTTGAGCACCAGTAACTACAATAGGAACAGGAGTTTCCATCATAAAACTAAGAGCAGCACTAGTATAATGCATAGTGTCAGTACCATGAGCTACAACTACACCATCACAACCATTATTAATATCATCAGCAATAGATTCAGCAGCTTCCACCCAATACTCAGGACGCATATTTTCACTAAGAATATTATATAAAGCTTTCACATCATAATTAGCAATATCTAATAATTCAGGGTTTGCACGAAGTAAATCTCCTGCAGTAAAAGCAGGATGAACAGCACCAGTTTTATAATCAATTATACTACTAACAGTACCACCAGTAGATATAATACTAATATCCATCTTCTCAGGGTCATGTTCAATTTTAACATCATCGTATCCAATCTTAGGTTTTTCCCCTTTTTCAACTAGTTTAATTTTCGCATCCTTAATATTAATTCCAATATTATATCCACTATCTAATTTAATAACAATAAATTCATCAAGAGCATCATTAGATCTATCTAAAATAATACCTTCATATGAAACATCATCTTTTTCAATAAAAACAGTATCTCCAATAGAAATACCTGCATCATCAATGAATTTTTCACTTAATTCTTTATAAGTCATAAAAAAATACCTCAATTAAAATATAAAAAAAATTATTATAAAAAAATATAAAAAAATAGAAATAAAAGTAATATATTCTCCTTTTATTTATTTGCTACTGGGATTTTCTCTCATCCATTTAGCACCAGCATGTAAAACTTTAACATTAATGTCAATTAATTTAGGTTTAGAAGCAAAACTTTCTTCAATACCTTTCTCATAAGCTTCAGGTGCTATTAATTCTCCTTCACCACCAATTTCCATAATGGCTCCAAGAATAGCAGTATTCATAGCTTTAGGATTACCAATTTTAGTAGCTATTTCTCTTGCAGGAATTCTAATTAAATGAACACTTTCTTTAGCATTCAAATCTTCATGAGTATAATTCCCTGCACGAGAATCATATAAAATATATCCATCATCTTTAACATCAACTGCAAATTTCATTAAAGCAGATTTATTTAAGGCAATAAGATAATCACAAGCCTCAACAACAGGTGTTCCAATAGTATGAGGACTGATAGTTACACTACAATTACTAGTTCCTCCTCTTTGTTCAGGACCATAACTTGGATACCAACTAACATGATTACCTTCAGCACATGCAGCTTGAGCTAAAGTCAAACCAGTACTTAAAACACCTTGACCACCGAAACCAGCACATTTAATAGTTACATCTTCAAAGTTTTCATCGTCTTTTAATGTTATCATATTAGAACGATCAATTTCAAAAACTTCATCTAATTTTTTAATACTGTAATCTGGAGTTCTACGTTCAATAGGTTCAACATCATGATAATTATCCCGGAATCTTTTTACTGGGAATTCTTTAGCCATTTCATTTATAAGGAAATCTTCTGTTCCTTGTGCATCACGACGTAAATTAGTAGGGCAAGGTGATAATACTTCTACGAAGGCATATCCTTTTCCTTCTTTTTGAATAAGTAATGCTTTACGTATAGCTATTTTTGCTTTTCTAATTAAAGATGGAGTTGCAAGTGATACTCTTTCTATAAATACAGGTGCTTTTAAATTATCTAATAATTCGCACATATGCATAGGATAACCTGTATAATTTGCATCTCTTCCTTCTTGACAGGTTTTAGTTTTTTCACCAATAAGTGTTGTTGGTGCCATTTGTCCACCAGTCATTCCGTAAACAGTATTGTTTACGAAAAATACTGAAATTTTTTCTCCACGATTTGCAGCTTGGATTGTTTCATTTAAACCAATACTAGCTAGGTCACCATCACCTTGATAACTCATAACAATACTATTTTCTTCAGCACGACTTATTCCAGTTCCTACTTCTGGAGCTCGTCCATGTGCTGTTTGCACATTTCCACAATTAAAATAATAATAAGCGAATACTGCACATCCTACAGGTGAAATCATCACACTGCGATCTTGAATTTCAAGTTCATCCATTACTTCACCTATTAATTTATGAAGTATTCCATGTCCACATCCTGCACAATAATGAGTGTTTGTTATGTCGCTTCCTTTATGTGTGAATTCATCGTTAAGACTTTTAGGTTTTTTTATAACTTTCATTTGGTAATCTGGGTAACCTGGTATATCTTCATATTCCTCTTGAGTTTTCATTCTTTTTACACACTCCATTAAATTATTTTTTTTTTAATCTATTACCCTATGTCTTAGAATGTCATCGTTATCTAATTCATCTTTGTATGTTTCATCGTGAGTGTAATCGATATAATATTTTCTTTCTTTAGAATGTAATTTATATTCTTCATCAATACCTGCGTTAACATAAATTCTATTTAAAATATCTTGTAATTCTATAAGATTTCCACCCATACGATTCACAAGACTCACATCTTTACAATATGCTGCACTTTTAACATCTTCTCGTAATTGACCATTACTCATTTCAACACTAATGAAGTCGCATCCTTTTTCGGAAAGTTCAGCAATTTTATCTTTAGGGAAAGGGAATAATGTTATTAAACGTAATAATCCAACTTTAACACCCTTTTTTCTTGCAATATCTACAGCTGTTCTTGCTACACGACTACTTGTTCCATATGAAACAAGTACTATTTTTGCATCATCTAATTTGTATCCTTCATATTGAACTTCATTTTTTTCAATGTCTGCATACTTATCTTGTATGTAATAATTAAAATCTTCTAATTGGTCGAAGTCTAAGAAAATACTTGTAACAAGATTATCTTTTGTTTCTTTGTTTCCTCTCACAGCCCAAGAATTATCAGGTTTTTTATGATAAGCTCTTTCTGGGAATTGTAATGGTTCTGCCATTTGTCCTAATACTGCATCTGCAAGAACAACTACGGGGTTCCGGTATTTATCTGCTAATTCAAATGCTTTCATTGTTAAATCACACATTTCTTGAACACTATTTGGTGCTAAAACAATGTTTTTATAATTCCCATGACCTCCACCTTTAACAACTTGATTATAATCTCCTTGTTCAGGTCCAATATTACCTAATCCTGGTCCTGCCCGCATAACATCAACAATCACAGCTGGTAATTCTGCTCCAGCAAGATAAGTGAATCCTTCTTGCATAAGACTTACTCCAGGTCCGGAAGATGCAGTCATAACTCTATGTCCTGCAGATGCTCCTCCATAAATCATATTGATACTTGCTTCTTCACTTTCAGCTTGTATAAAAGTACGTCCAACTTTTGGGAAATATTTACTTGCTTCATGGAGTACTTCACTTGCAGGGGTAATTGGATAACCAAAATAACAATCACAACCAGCATATAATGCTCCAACTATAACTGCAGTGTTTCCTTTAACCATTTGACTACTCATATTTTATTCACCTTTATAATTTCTTTTTTGCACTGGAATACGTACTTCAATTGCTAAAGGTTCTGGACAAGTATAATAACAATCTCCACAACCTATACAACCTTCTCCAGTATATTCTGCATATTGATATCCTTTATTATTAATACCTTTACTTAAAACTAAACAATTCTTTTTACAGTAAAGTATACATCTCCCACATGCTTTACAATTATTTTTATTAATAATAGGATATGCTTTTGGTTTATTTTCATTCATTTTTATCAAATCTTAAAATATTTTATTTATTTCCATTATTTTATTGTAATAATTATTCTTTATCTGATTTATTTATGTCTTCTCCACGTATAGTGTTTCTTTTGATTTTTCCACTAATGGTTTTTGGTAATTCATCAACAAATTCAATTACTCTAGGATATTTATACGGTGCAGTTACCTTTTTAACATGATTTTGAATTTCTTTAGCTAATTCATCACTTGGAGTATATCCTCGAGTTAAAACAATAGTTGCTTTAACTACTTGTCCTCTAACTTCATGAGGAACACCAGTAATTGCACATTCAAGAACACTAGGATGGGATATTACAGCACTTTCAACTTCATATGGTCCAATACGATACCCACTACTTTTAATTATATCATCATTACGGCCTTCAAAGTGATAGTATCCGTCTTCATCAACCCATACAGTATCTCCACTATGATAATGACCATCAAAATTTTTCTTTTTCATTTGTTCAGGGTTCTTAAAGTATTCTTTAAATAATCCTGCAGGGCGACCTTGATCAATACAAAAAGTTAATTCTCCACGACTTCCAATATCTACAACTTGACCATCATTACCAAGTATATCAAGATTATATAATGGGCTTGGTTTACCAACAGAACCAAGTTTAGGTTCTAACCATATAAATGTACCAAGTCCTAAAGTGGTTTCAGTTTGCCCAAAACCTTCTTTAATACTTAATCCAGTTTGTTTTTTAAATACTTTGAAAACTTCAGGAGGTAAAGGTTCACCAGCTGTTGTAACATGTGTTATATCACTAAAATCATATTTACTTAAGTCTTCTTTAATTAAGAATCTGTAAATAGTTGGAGGTCCACAAAAAGTTGTTACATGATGATCTAAAACCTTTTTTATTAAACTTAATCCATTAAATCTAACATAGTCATAAATAAATATAGCTGTTCCAGCTATCCATTGACCATAAAGGTTTCCCCATACAGCTTTACCCCAACCAGTATCTGCTGCAGTATGATGAAGTCCTTCTTCAACAACATCTTGCCAATATTTTGCAGTTACAATATGAGCTAAAGCATAGATAGGAGTGTGTGCTACCATTTTTGGTTCTCCACTAGTTCCACTAGTGAAGTAAATTAACATTGTATCATCATTAGTAACAATATCTTTTCCTGTTGGTTTTTCGAATTCATCACTCATTTTCATGATTTCGCTGTTGAAATTATACCAACCAGGAATTTCTTTATTTCCTACTATTACTCGTTCGAAATCATACTTTTCATGAGTTTTATTATAATCTCTGATTAAATAATCTTCTTCTACTGTTACAACCATTTTTATTTCTGCTTTACTGATACGATAATCAATATCGTGAAGTTTTAACATATGAGTTGCAGGTACAGCTATAGCTCCTAATTTATGTAATGCTACCATGTTAATCCACCATTCATAACGGTTTTTAAGGGTTAACATTACAGTATCTCCTTTTTTAATTCCTAATTTTTTATAGAAGTTTGCTGCTTGGTTACTTAATTTACTAATTTGTTCAAATGTGAATGTTTTTTCTTCATTATCATCACACCAAACAAGTGCTAATTTATTTGGATCTATTCGTGCATATTCATCTACAACATCAAATCCAAAGTTAAAGTTTTTTGGGATTTTTAATTCGAAGTTTTCTTCAAAGTCTTCGTAAGAGTCGAAATCTACTCTTTTAAGAAATTTTTTTAATAGTGATGTCATTTTATTATTCCTCTAAAAAATAATATTTATTATTAGTTAAATCTCACATTTTTTACATTAAAACAGCTAAAAATTTTGCTGGTTTATTATTTAAAGCAACCATTGCATGTTTATGGGTACTGTCAAATATTACTGAATCTCCAGGGTTTAATTCAATTTCATTATTGTGTATGAATAGTTTTAAGCTTCCTTCAAGAATATAATTAAATTCTTGTCCTGGATGATTATTTAATGAAGGTGTTTTATCCTCTTTAGGATCTACTGTTACTATAAAAAATTCAGATTTTTTATTTGCAAATCTTTTACAAAGGTTTTCATATTCATATTCTTTACTTCTATCAACACTAGTTCCTTTTCCTTTTTTAGTAACATCAAAAATGTTCATTCTGGTTTCTTCACCAGTAAGTAATAAGGATAGGTCTACATCGAAAATATTTGCAATTTCATTAAGTAAACTTGCTGGAATATCTTTTTCTCCTTTTTCATATAAAATATAAGTATCTTCATCAATTTTTAATTGTTCAGCGAAGTCTTTTGTTGAAATTTCAGACAATTCTCTTAAGTCATTAATACGAAGTCCAATTTCTTTTGCGAATTCATTCATATTTTTCTACCTACCATATTATTTTTTTTTAATTAATTTTGTAAAATTTATTTTTAAGTTAAATATAATGTTATCTAATTTTTTATTTTTCAGATTCTAGTTTTTAAAAAAATTAGTAATAAAAAATTAATAATTTTAATTAAATAAGATTTTTTTTCGAGTTAAAATATTAAAAAAGTATTAGTTAAATATTTTAACATATAATAATATCAGTCTTTTATTAATATATACTTTATTAATTTTCATGATAATTAATGACAAATTATTTTTTTTATAATTAGAAAAAAATGTTATATATTATTATATAATAAGAAACCATAAATTTTAAATTAATACAAATTAAAGTTAATTTCTAAAAGAATAAAAAAAAGAAATAATAATAGTAAATCATTTTTATAAAATATTATTAAAAGAATAAAAATCGGAGAAAAATTAATATGTCAGAATCTGATCTTGGTGAAAATTTAATATTTAAAAAACAGTCTGGAGAAGTATTAGAAGTAAATCAAAAATATGTAGGTATAAAGTCTAGAGAAGATGCATTTATGAGTATAAATTTCAGAGTACCTAAAGAAGATATGGAAGTTATACAAAAATTTTTCCAAAGTTTTGATATGATAGAACCTTTCAAAATGGATATATGCAGTACAGGAGACATACCTATTTACTTTAGAGGAATATCTCCAGTTCTTGAAAAAAATGAAATAGGGAATAAATATTCATTTATGGCTTTAACTGTTCAAGAATCTGTGAAAACTCCAGAAGAAATAGATTTATGTCATGAATGTACTGGTTGTGGTTTACACTTTGAAAACTAATCACAATAATATTTATATTTTTTTATAAAAAAATACAATATAAATTTTTAAGGGAGGATAAAAAAAATGGATGAAGAAAACAAAATAAAAGATGAAGATGTGAATTTAGAAGATTATATCACTTTTCAAAAAGAAAATGGTGAAAGTTTAGCTGTAAACATTAAGTATGTTGGAATAAAACAAAGACAAGATCATTTATTAAGTATGAACTTCCATACATTACCTAAATTTTTAAAGGAAATTATTGATTTCTTTGATGATGTAGGGGATGTTGGAAATTTAGCTTATAATATAAGTAATACTGGCTTTGTCCCTGTTAACTTTAGAGGTTTATCACCAGTAGTGCGTGAACCTAGTCCTGATAGGGATGTAATATTTTCCATGTCTTTACTTTTAGATCCTGTTAAAAATGTGCCTAAAGATTCTTATTATGATCCAACTTGTGGAACTTGCCCTTTCCATCATATTGATTAAATATAAGTTTTCTGAGGTTTAAAATGGTAAATTCGGATATAAGTGACTATATAACTTTTAAAAAGAAATCTGGTGAAATACTTAAAATTAAACAGAAATTTGTAGGAATTAAATCTAGACAAGATAAAACTATGGCTATTCATTATAGGGCACCTTTATATGATACTGTTGAAATGGAAAGATTTTTCGATAATTTCAGTACTATTGAAAGATTAAAAATGGATATTGGTGATACTGGTTATATTGGTGTTAATTATCGTGGATTAATCCAAGGTAAAAGTAATGTTTTACCAGAAAATTATGATTACTTAGTTTTATTAGTTGAAGAATTTAAATGTCCTAAAAAAGAAGAATATAAAAATATGAAAAAAAGTTCAAAATTTCGTAATAAATTAGCAGATTAAATTTATTAAATTTTTTCAACATTTTTTCATTTTTAACTATTTTTTAAATTTACATACTATTAAACTTAATAATGTAAGAAGTAGTAATCCGAATTCATTTCCAGTTACTTTCATGTTTACTTCATTACTATTTTTATTTGAATTGTTTGTATCAAATTTATTTGCAGAATTAGTAAAAGTAGATGTATTGTGACTACTATTTTTATTATTTGAATTATTATTTATTGTATTGGTATTATTTGAAGTATTGGTTGTATTACTACTGTTATTATTATTGTTTAAATCATTTAAAGTATTAACTAATACTTGATAATCACAAGTTGTAATTATGGTTTGATTAATATTTGTTTTGCTTAAATTATAAGTTACAGTACCATTAATTAAGTTATTATAATAATTTACACCATCTACACTTACAGTTACATTAAGAGGCATGTTATTAATTTTTATACCATTATTTGATTCTAAAAAGATGGTTAAAATTCCAGTACTGTTATTTTCAATCAAACTAGTTTTTAAATTTAACCAAGTAGCAGGATAACTAATAGTTTTATCATAATCAAGAACAAATCTCCCAGTCCAATTAATAGGATAAGCTGTACTATTTAATGGATTATTTACACCCCACCAATTATTATTAAAATTACTTAAAGAATTAGTTCTATATAAATAGATATCACTTCCAAGAATACCTGAATTATTTAAAATAATACAATTATTAACTATTAAACTGTTAGCATAATTATAAAAACATCCACCTTCAGAAGAAGCCTTATTATTAGTAAAAACACTATTAGTAACAATTATGTTTCCACTATTAAAAATAGCACCACCAATTTCCGCAGAACTATTATTAATACTAATATTATTTAAATTCATTTTTGTATACCAGGAATAAATAGTTCCACCCCATCCAAGTGCAGAATTATTATTAAAAACAGTATTACTAATTTTACAATTAATTGAACTACTAGTAGCTACAGCTCCACCATCATATCCCGCTTGGTTGTTATAAAATTCTGAATCACTTATTTGTAGGGAAGAATTTTTAAGACTAACTGCTCCACCATTAGTACTTGCATGATTGTTTTCAAAGATACAATTTGATATTGTAATTGGGCTATCAAAACTAGAAATGGCTCCACCATCAGAACTATTACCATTAATAAATGTCATATTAATAAAATTAACATTAACACCGCCGGTAATAGTGAAAATAGAAGAATTATCATTATTACCATTTAAGATTATTAAATTAGATTTTCCATTACCTACAAATGTTAAACTTTTATTTACTAAAATTCCACTTTGATTATAAGTTCCAGGTTCTAAAATAATAGTGGATCCTTCACTGGAGGAATCTATACTACTTTGAATTGAATCATTTGATGAAATTACATTATTTTGAATTTCATTATAAAAAGTAATATTATTCTGTGAGTTACCAACGATTTCGGAAGGTTCAGTGCTTATGTTTTCATCTGCTATTACACTTGGTATGGTAATTATTAAAAATAGTAAGAATAAGTTAAATAGTAAAATCTTTTTTTTATAGTTCATTTTTTTTCACTTCCTTTTTTTTGGGAGTTATAATAATTATTATATAAAATTTTAATCGATATAAAATTATGTATACATCGAATTTATTAAGAAAATAAAAAAATAGTAAAATAAAAAAAGTAAAGTAATAAAAGTAACAAAAAAAACTTATAATTGAGATTCAAACCATTTAACAGTTTCACCTAACTGTTGTTTAAATTTAGATTTATCTACACTAAAATTAATATTCTTCATATTATCAACATTAGCAAATGAATGTTTAATATCTCCTGGACGTTCTGGAAGATATTCAGGTTTAATATCAGTATTTAAAACTTCAGCAATAATAGAATATAATTCATTAATAGTTAAAGCTTCACCTGCAGCAACATTAACAATACCATTATAATCAGATTCAGCAGCACAAATATTAGCTTTAACAATATCCTTAATAAATATAAAATCACGGGTTTGTTCACCGTCACCATAAATTACAGGTTGTTCACCATGTATAATACTATGAATAAAATTGGGAATAACTGCTGCATATTGAGAATTAACATCCTGTTTAGGACCAAAAACATTAAAATATCTAAGAGCTGTACTGTTTAAACCATAACATTCAGTAAAAGATTTAAGATAAATTTCTCCAATAGCTTTAGATGCAGCATAAGGACTAGTTGGCATATAAGGTTCATTTTCCTTAAGAGGCATATTTGGGTTTTCACCATAAACTGCACTACTTGAAGAGAAAACAATCTTCTTAATTTCACTATCTTTTGCAGCAATTAAAAGTTTAGCAGTAGTATCAACATTATTAACATGAGTATAATTTGGATTTTCAACACTACCCGGTACACTAGCAGCTGCAGCTAAATGAAATATATAATCATTACCTTCAAATATAGGTTTTAAATCTAAATCATTTAAATCTCCTTTAATAATATTTAAATTAGGATGATTAGGATTATTTAGATTTTCCATTTTCCCACTTGATAAATTATCTATAACAGTTACTTTATTATTTTCCACTAATTCTTCGACTATATGTGATCCAATAAATCCTAAACCACCTGTCACGATTACATTTTTATTTTCCATTCTTATTACCTTATCAAATAAAATTTATTATAATTACAAAATAAAATATTATAAAAATTAATTTTTAATATAATAAACTATATTGTTTTTAATCTTTTATTAATATTATTGATTAAATATAAAAAAATTATTTAAAAACATTTATAAAAATAAAAATATTTCAAAATCTATTTTTATAATATAAAATAATTTAATTTTTTGTTAAAAAAATTTCTTTATTATTTAAATAATTTTTGGCTTTAATATAAGACATAATTTATTTATATACTAAAATATATAATAGGAATCATGTTTATTCAAGGTAATGAAATGTATTTATTTTTTGGTTACTTAATCACAATAATAGTGTCAGTAATCATTGCTAAGGGATTAGGGTTGTCTTGGTTACCGGATAAACCAATTAGATACTCATTTAACATGAGTGCAATCTTTCCAACACCAATAATAGCTATAGGTCTTTTAGCAATATTTTATAGACTTGGATACATATGGATTTATCATGGAATCGTTTTAGCAGTTCTAATTGGCGTGATTTCTGCAGTATTTACAAAATATTTTTTCTTTTACTTATTCCCTAAACCTCCAGAAACACAGGAGGTTGTAGAATAATGAATATATTCGTAGGAATAATACTTGCGACAATTATCTCTTTAATTAATTTTATTATTGTAGATACTTATTTCGGATTACCTGAACAACCAGGAGTAAAAGGAGCAGATATAGTAGGTCATGATATTGAAAAACGTAAAGGCGATTTATCTGGTGGATTTTTCCAAGGTAATATTTTATGTTCTCCAGATGCATCTGCAGGAACATTAATTAGTTCTATAGCTGTAATGGTTTGTGGATTTCAGGGAGGATTAATTGCAGCATTAATAGTCTTTATAGGAAACAGATTATGTGCAGATCCTGGTTATGCTGGAACAACTGGTACATTAACAATGACTGTTTTAATTTTCATATTTTCAACATTTATTGGAATAACACCAGAAATGTTTATATGTGGGGCAGTGATAGCTATACTGCTTATTCAAGGTTTATATCATAAGTATTCTAGTAAATTCCTTGGTAAAATAGCTAAAAAAATGAATAGATATACAAATGAATTATAATAAAGAATATGTGGTTGTAGAAGATAATGGCTAATGAATTATACATTTCAATTATTGGTATAATAATTATTTTAATGGCATTGCGCTCACTTGTTACAAATAATCGAGTTGAAAAATTATTATACTTAAATGTTGTGGATTTTGGTATTACTGCAATTATTGCTTTATATGCTCAATCAATGTTTGGTTTTATTGTAGCTGCAACATTCTTTATTACAAGTACATTAGGTAGTAATGCAATTGCATATTCACTTAAAAAGTTGGATAATGAAATAATCTTAGATAATGAGGATGGATAAGAGGGAATAAATAATGAATCCTTTAAACTTTATTGATATAACAAGTATAGCTGTAATATTATTATTAGTTGGAACAATTGGGGTTATACTACTTAAAAAACCATTAGATAAATTAATCATGTTATCTTTATTAGATGCAGGATTTTTCCTTGCTATGGTTGCTTTCCAATACTTAGATATTGCTTTCTTAGTGGCATTGTTAAGTCCGTTATCTATTATTGTATTTTTATTATCTATAATTAAGGTTGATGAGATTAGACATCGAAATTTGGAGGGATCATAGAAATGTTTGATCTTCAAATTTGGTTTTATTTAGGGATTGTTTTATGTATTGTTGGTAGTTTAGCTGTAGTTTGGGGTCCGGGAGTTAAGGATCCTATTGTGAGAACTATTAATACTGAGGTTCCTAGTATTGGTGTTAGTTTAATATTTTTAAGTTATAATCATACAATTGCAATAATAACTTTTATAGCTACAACTATGATAATTACACTTGTATTATTTAGAGCTATTACTCGTTTAGAAGAATTGGGGGCTGATGTATGAAGATAGGGAATCTTTGGAATCAACTTGCTAAGCCGAAAAATATTCCTAGATTATTTGCTATAATCATGGCATTATTTTTACTTATAGGATTTTTTGTACCAATGGCTTTAAATGAGAATCAATTATATACTCGTCCAGCACCACAAGTTCAAGTAGATGCAGGATTACCTTTAGCTCCTTATGATCGTGGAGGACAAGTACTTGGAGAACCTGGAATTGTTCATGCTCAATACCCAGCTAATAGTCCGGAAATTGGTATGATAACGGCTTATATGACTCCAATAAGTCAGTATGTAAGTACTATTAGTAAATACTTTGGTACATCTATATATTCATCTCCTGGTGGTTTAATAGATGAAATCTTGTATTATACTCGTGGTTTTGATACAATATTAGAATCCAGTATTCTAATGATGGCTTTTATTATAGCTTCATGGTTAGCTTTGAATTTCACTATGAATCATAAAAATGATGAAGAAGTTATCAAGGAAGATGTGAAAAAGGCTATTAATTCTGGGGATAATTTATCTTCTCAGGTTAATGAAAATAATCGTAAAGCCCATGAAGAACAAAATTGGAGGGATAATTAAATGGTTTATATTCCTACTACAGTCTCTCCAATAGTTATTAATATGTATTTACCTGCAGTTTACACTGCACTTATTATAGCTTTTATTGGGTTAACTGGAATAGCTATTGAAAAAAGGGATATTCAAGTTTTAATTTTAACAGATATTGTTGGATTAGCTATGCTTTTAGTTGTTGGTGCTTTAGGTACAGATTTAGCTGAAGCATTGGTCCTTCCTGGATTTACTGTGGAGTTAGCTGAAACTTTAGCTATTAGTGAAATTCTTCTTTCTCGTGAAATGCATAAGATGGATAAGAAAGCATCATTTTTACCTTTACCGTTAACTGCTGATTTTGAGATTATGACTACAGCTCCTAACTTTATTTCATTAATTTTAATTGGTTATGGTGTATGGTTAAGTGGATTTACTGGTGGGGTTATAGCTGGTGCTGGAATTGTATTTTATATTTTCTGTAGAAAAGCTAGAGGTTTACCGATTCGGGTGATTAATGGTCTTAGTGGTATTAGTGGTGTTGCTTGGACTTTATGGATTATAGGTTTCTGTATTTTCTTCGCATTACCTAAATTATGGTTATTAGCATTATTATTATCTGCATTTGGTTTACTCTTAAAAGTTGCAAGTAAGATGGGATTAATAGGTACTCTTATGCGAGAAGAGTATAATAGGAAATAAGTGAGATGAAAAGGATATGATTATTGAAAGTTTAGGTGGAAATATTTTAGGAACAATACCTTTAGGGGATATTGTCTTTTATATCAATCCATTTCATTTATTTATGTTTGTAGTTATAATATTATTCACAGTTTTAATTGCTTTTAGTCGTCCTGAAACACAAGTTGAGGCTAGTTTTGGTAAGTTAGAGGATACTCGTGTTGGTGTTGGTTTATCTGAATTTAAGCAACGAAGGTTCTTAGCAATTATTTGTGGTATTGCTACTGCAGGTGCTATGATTACAGGTGATTTGTATAATTTTACTTTATTCATGGCATTAGTGGGTATTGTTAATATTGGTATTGTGTCTGCTGTAAAACAAGTAAGTGTATTGGATGCTGCTTATCAATATGGGATTATAGCTACTTTATGTAGTTTACCTTTATTTGGTGGGGCTTGTTTAATTCTTGCAAGTACAGGTACATTAAGTTTATTAGTAATATCTCAAATGACTTATACTACTCCGATGATGATATTTGGTGCATTGTTAATGTTTATAGGGGTTTGTGGTGAAACTGGTATTGCACCATTTTTCGCTACTAAAGCTGAAATGTTTAGAACTCCAGGATCACCATTTATACTTATAATACATTTAAGTAGTTTATTTATAATGATTAGAGCAATAGAAATATTATTAATAGTGATTAAAGTTATTTAAGGTGGAAATTATGGATAAAGTTAGAATATTGGGTTATATAATTTGTGTAGCATCTTTATTAGGTATAATTATTGGATTTTTCACATCTGAATATCTTACAATTGCTTTAGCAATTATTTGCATACCATTATTCATATTTTCATTTGGTTTAATTAATATGGCTAAACCTAAAAAAGACGAAGTGGAGGAAAGAGTAGAAGAACCATTTACAGGATATTAATTTAAATGGGTTTCTAAATTTTTATGGGTGAATGATAATGAATTTAATGCTAAATATTATAGTGAATATCTTAGTGGCTTTTCTCTTTGGAAGTTTACTTTTAGGATTACATAGGAAGGTTATGGCACGTGTTCAGCTTAGGCCAGGCCCTCCAATTGTACAAGATTTAATCCATAGTATCAAATTTTTCTTTAAGGAAACTAGTTTTCCAAAAACTGCTACATATCCATTGTATATAGGGATTGTTGTAATATTTTCTGCAGTGTGGGTAACTGGTGTAATTGAAGGGCCTGTTCTTAAAGGATCACTTTTAATAATATTTGGTATTTATGCAGTTCATAAAATCGTTGAGCATAATGCGGGAAGTAGTAGTGGTTCTCCATATGGTAAACTTAGTTGTGTGAGAGCAGTTTTCTCTGCAGCAGCAGAATTACCATTATTTGCAGTTCTTGCATTGGTTTTCTTAAAAACTGGGACTTTAAATATTTCTAGTTTAATTAGTTATCAATCAATTCATGGTCCTTTAATAGTATCAATGCCTCTTGCAGCTATAATGTTTTTAACTTTAATTTTAAGTAAAGCACCATATAATCCTTTTTGTATTACTAAAGCTAAGGATTTAGTTACAGGTTTTGAAACTGAACATTTTGGTGTGTTAAGAGGGCTTATAATGTTTACAGATTCTGTTGCATGGTATATGCTTTTATGGGTATTCCTTGTTGTGTTCTGTGGACCTATAGGTTTATTAGGTTTAATTATTGGAATGATAATTATTACTGTTATAATGGGTTTTATAAGTGCAGTAACACCAATGTTAAATCCAAATCATTCAGTAATGACTCAAATTTCAATTGCAATTGTTTGTACTTTAGGTACAGTTTTAATGTTAATAATTTAATTATAAAAAAATATAGTATTGGTAAAAAAGGGATAGGATAAAGATGAAAGAAGAACAAGATTTTTTATTACTAGCATCAATTGTAGCCTTAGGGATTACATTATGCTCAGCTTTAATATGTATCTTCCAAGGACAATATGGTATAATATCAGGTGTGCCTTTAGTATTCATAGGTTGTCTCTTTTTCCCATTAATGTATAAGAGTAATACTGATAAAGTTTCTCACTTTAATGAGAATTTAGAGAAAATAATGTTCTTTGTAACAATTATAATTGTTGCAATATCATTTTTATACATGTATAAGGTAATGTAGAGGTTAAAGAAAAATGGATGTAACATTTTTATTATTATACTTATTAACTTTCATTGTAGGATCAGTCTTAGGATTACTTGTAAGTTATAAGAAGCATGGAGAAATATATATTATCCAAAAAATAGATATTGTAGCATTAATTGCAGCAATAATAGGTTGGGTATTATTATTTAATTTTGCATTATTTTCAAAAACATTATCTGTATTAATAATAGCCATATCATTACTTTTAATAGGTTTTGTTATGGGAATGAGACCCGGTTATGGTAGGAAAGAAACTGTAATAGGAATAATCGTTGCAGGGATAATCTGGATAATTACAAATTACATATTCATAATATAAAATTAATAATAAATTCATTAAAATAAAGGGATGTAGGAGTTGATTAAGGATTATGGCAAATGATGATAAGTTATTGCGTCAATTGAAAATGAGAGAAATAGAATCTTATCAATGGCAAAAAGATGTAATTGGTCCTTTAAGTGAAGAATTCCAAGTATCCATTGATGAAGTAAATGATTTATTCGTAAATAATTTAGATATGAGTAATATTAATAATTTACATGCAACCTTTCAATCTGCTAATCATGAAGAAATTTTACTAAAATTATATTCAGATTTACACCTTAAATGGTTTATAGAAGTTTTAGAAATGATTACAGTTGAACAAGGAGATAAAATTAGAGTTCCTTTATCTAAAAGAATAGTTGAAGGAGAAGATTATGATAAAGTATTGCAAGAAGGTAGGAACCAATTATTTGCAATTTTAAATAAGAATAATATTGATTAATAAAAAAATTTTATTTTATAGGTAGTGAAAGTATAATGCTTAATAATCTAAAGAACATTTTTAGGAAAACTTCAATTCATGTTTGTATAGTTAATTGTGGTGGTTGTAACGGTTGTGATGTGGAATTAGTTGCCGTAACTTCTCCTAGATATGATTTAGAACAATATGGAATATATCTTCAAAATAATCCTCGTGAAGCGGATATAATCTTATTAACTGGTGCAGTTACAGATCATTGGAAAGACAATTTAAGAAGAATATATACTAAAATGCCAGAACCAAAACTTGTAGTTGCAATAGGTAATTGTCCTCAATCAGGGGATGTTTTTAACCAAGAAGGAGGAACAGTTAATGCACCAGCTTCAGATTTCATACCTATAGCTGCTGAAGTACCAGGTTGTCCTCCAAGACCTAATGAAATATTAGAAGCCATATTAGCTGTTGCACCAGGTGCAATGGAAGCTAGAGCGAATGAAAAAGATGATGAATAAAATAAAAGTTTAAAAGGGAGGGAATTTTCTCATGATATTACCAATTGGCCCAATACATCCAGGATTAAAAGAACCATTAAGATTAAAACTAAAAACTGAAGGGGAAAGAGTAATTGATGCTGAAATTGATTATGGTTATGTTCATCGTGGAATAGAAAAAATAATGGAAGGAAAAACTTGGCAAAAAGCTATCTATTTAGCAGAACGAGTCTGTGGAATTTGTTCATATGAACATACTCAAACATTTGCAGAAACAATAGAAAAGATTTGTGGAGTTCAAGCACCTTTAAGAGCACAATATTTACGTGTAATTACTAATGAATTAGATCGTGTACAATCACATTTACTAGCTAATTCAACATTCTTCAAAACAATGGATCATGAAACATTATATATGGATGTTTTAAGATTAAGAGAATATGCAATGGATGCAATAGAATTATTAACCGGTAACCGTGTTAATATGGGTTGGAATGTAATAGGTGGAGTTAGAATGGATGCTAAACAAGAACACTTAGATGCAATCCTAGAGAGAATATCCCATATAGAAAAAGACTTTGAAATACATAAAAGATTATTTGAAGAAGGACCACTAGTTGGTTTACGTTGTAAAGATGTTGGAGTAATGACAAGAGAAGAAGCAATAAAAGGCAGAGCAGTAGGTCCTATTGGTAGAGCAAGTGGATTAAAACATGATTACCGTGAACCACATCCAACATATCATGATTATTTTGATTTTAAACCAATATGGCGAAAAGAAGGAGATAATTTCGCAAGAACAATGAATCGTTACGATGAAGTAACTCAATCATTAGATCTTATACACCAAGCAATAGATAATATTCCAGAAGGGGATATAAGAATCCCTGTAGAAGTAGTTTCAGGTTATAAAGATTGGAGAAATGAAGCTCCTCGTGGAGAAGTAGCTTATATGATAGAAACCAATGGAAATCTTATAAAACATATAAGTATAAGAACTCCAAGTATAATGAATATTGATTCATGTGAAAATTTCATGTTAAAAAGAGTAGCAACTGTTGCAGATGCAGTAACCACATATGCTTCTGTAGATCCATGTTTAGCATGTGCTGAACGTGTAGTAGTTGATGTGAATACTGGAAAAACAACAGTTAACGATTTGTTTTAAATAGAATTTAATTAAAAAAAAATAAGTATTAAGGTATAATAAAATGACTTCTGTAATATGGTATTTATATGAATTTGCAAAAAAAGCATGGATAGAAGGTTTTGCAAATGCAAAATCTGATGAAGATATTGCAAAAAAACCAGACAGATTTAGAGATTTCCCAACAATAATAAAAGAAAATTGTATAGGTTGTGGATCATGCACAGCATCATGCCCATCACCTACAGCAATAAAACTTATAAGGGATACTGATTCAAAAACTGGTGAAGGATTAACATATCCAATATTCAATAAATCTGCATGTATTCGTTGTGGATTCTGTGCAGAAGTATGTCCAAGTGAACCTAAAACAATACACTGCGGAGAAAACCATAATATTCATGATGAATTCATAATCATACCTAGAGAAAAAATGTACATGATTGATGATTTTTTATGTATAAGTTGTGGGAAATGTCATGATGTATGTCCAGTTGATGCAATTAACATTCAAAATGATTATTATAAAGTAAATCAACTTAAATGTATTAAATGTGGGAAATGTCATGATGTATGTCCAGTTAAAGGGGCCATGAAAGGAATTTATATTCATGACCTTGAAGAACAGAAAAAAGTTATAAATTTAGTGGTTAAAACCATAGAAAACTATGTAGATGATCATAAAGCTGATTTACTCAAATTACCACAAGGTAAACTTTTAAAATTGAAACTCCCTATATCTAATTTTTGGGATGAAGCATTATCCTACTTAAATGATGAAGATGAATGTTTCTATACTGTTGAAAATGCTGTAGATCGTTTAACAATTCGAATTATAACATGGGAATCTGATGAATGTAAAAAATGTCAAATGTGCATTCCAGATTGTCCAACAGAAGCAATAACATTTGATAAAGAAAAAGACACAATAGTAAGGGATAAAAATAAATGTTTAAGATGCAGTATATGTTATCAATCTTGTCCATTTGGAGTTATAAAATATTTCGTAGCTAAAAATCATTTAGATAAAGAAGAAAAAATTATTAATATAACATGCAAACCTTCAGATTTAGGTAATGATTTTAAACCAATTCAAAACAATGAAATTCAAGAGGAGGACAATTAAATGGAATCTTTAACAAAAACACCAAGACCTTTAAGAGATTTTGCTGTAGATTGGGAAATTGATTACAGTAAATGTATGTACTGTGAAGATAAACCATGTTTAAATGTTTGTCCTATTGAAGCAATTTCAATTGATAAAAAAACTAAAAATGTTACAATATCAGATTCTTGTTTTGGTTGTGTCTTATGTACTAATATTTGTCCTTATGATGCAATTAAAATAAATAAGAAATTAGCTGACCCTATCCGTGAAAATGCACCAAATATAAATACTAAATTATGTAGAGCTTGTGGGGCATGTGTACAAGCTTGTAAAACTGGAGCAATTCATTTAACTACTGAAGGTGATGGTGAATTTCATAGTGAAATTGATACTGATAAATGTATAGGTTGTGGTTTTTGTTTCAGATCATGTCCGGCTGATGCAATAAAATATGGTGAAATATTGCCTAAAGCTATAGAAGGTGGAAATGCCATAATTGTTCATCAAGATTCTTGTATTGGATGTATGACTTGTGTTAGAATATGTCCTTCAAAAGGAGCAATGAATGTAGGTACTAATAATCTTCCTTATATAAATCCTTCTTATTGTGCACGTTGTGAAGAATGTATGAGTGTTTGTCCTTCTAGTTCTATAAGTTACACTAATAGAGATGATGCTTTTGAAATATATAATAGATTAAAATCATTAGATTTATGTAAAGAAATTTTGGATAGGGACTCTTTAGCTTTATCTGAAGATGTTATAGAAGTTGACACAGTTCTTGAAGAAATGAGTATGAAATTTGAGGATTTAAAAGGTAATGAAGTTAAAACCGCTTCAGATTCAGAATTCCTAAGAATTAATGTTACTGATACATTTAAAAATAATTTAAATTCTTATACTAATGAAGACATTACTGTTGATAGAGTATGTGATTTAGTGCAATTCTATCCACCTAATAGGAATATTAAAGTTAATGAAAACAATTGTATTGGTTGTGGATTATGTTTAGAAGTATGTCCTGTAAATGCAATTGAGGATAATTTACCTAATCCAATAATTATTGGAGAAAATTGTGTATATTGTGGTCAATGTGTGAAAGTTTGTAATTTCGATGCAATAAATTTAATTGAAGATTATTATGATGGAGATAAAGATAAATTATATTTCTGTAGACGAAATATTGAAGGTTTACGTGATGGAAAATTCACTATAGAATCAAATAATTGTCAAGCATGTGGGGTATGTGTTAATAAATGTCCTGTAGATGCTTTAAAATTAATAAATGATAATATTGAATGTGATTTGAGTAAGTGTATTAATTGTAGAGAATGTGAATCCATTTGTCCAGTTAATGCAATAAAAATTCATGTAACCCAATAAAAATATTTTATTAAATATGTTAAAACCTAAAATGGGGAGTTGAGAAAAATTTCTAGAAAATCATTTATAACAGATTGTGAGGGACCATTAACTTTAAATGATAATGCATTTGAAGTTGCAGAAAAATTCATACCTGAAGGTGGAAAATTTTTCAAAATTTTAAGTAAGTATGATGATTGTCTTGTAGAAGCTAATCATCCTGGATATCATGCTGGTGATACACTTAAATTAATAGCACCATTTTTTAAAGCATATGATGTAAATAATCAAGATTTAATAAATTATTCTAGAAAAAATGTTAATTTAGTTTATGGTGCGGATAATACTTTAAATTATGTGAAGGATAAAGTTCATTCATTTATTGTAAGTACAAGTTATGGTCAATATATACAAGCTTTATGTGATAATACTCATTTCCCTTATGATAACACTGTTCATACTCATTTAGATTTAGATAATATACCTATTAATGAAAAGGATAAACAAGAATTAAAAATATTTCATGATGATATACTAAAATTAAATCCTCAAGATATAGATCAATTTCATAAATTAGATCAAATTTTCTTTGACAAATTACCAAAAATGGATATTTATGATTTAGTAAAAACTGTTGATACTGTTGGTGGTGAAGGAAAAAGACAAGCCGTAAAAAGAATACTTAAACGTGAAGATTTACCTGCAAACAATTTAATGTATATGGGAGACAGTATAACAGATGTTGAGCCATTAGAATTTGCTAAAAAAAATGGTGGTCTTGCTATTGCATTTAATGGTAATTCTTATGCTATTGAAGCAGCAGATATAGCAATTATTAGTGATAATACTATTGTAACTTCTTTACTTGTAGATTTACATGCTCGTTACGATAATGATTATGTTCGTGAATTTGTCCAAAGATACTCTGAAAAAGGCCATGCAGAAGCATTTTTTATCATGTTAAATGATGAGGAATTAGTTGTTAAATTTGATAAGGAATATCAAAGAAAAACACTACCTTTAATAGAAATTATAACCGATGAAAATAGAGAATACTTAATCCAAGAAAGTATGAAAATGAGACAATCTATTCGAGGAACAGATATTGGTGGATTAGGTTAAAAAAGATTTAATAGAAGGTAAAATATTTATGGATTATACAGATAAAGTAGAAGATACATTTTTTGAATCAATGAATGGTAAATATATTAGAGCATTAATAACTGCAGAAGATTGGGATACAGTTCGAAATGCTGCTTATGATTCTACCTCAACACCAAGTGCAGTTATAGGTAGAGTTGAAGCAGGAGTTGAATCTTTTGTAGATCCAAGTGCAACACCTGATGGAAGACCAGGTGCTATTTGTCAATACTGGTTTGGTTTAGATAACCTCGAAAAATTTGAGGTAGAATTATCTTACAGAATTAGACAAGATATACTTGTTAAACCTTTCACTAAAATGTTTAATGTAACAAATAATCCTGAAGGTTACATTGAAATGATGAGAAATGTAGGACATTGTGGTGATGGTTTTGAATGGGAAATAAATGAATATAATCGAGAAATGATTAATGTTCCTATAGCAGTACCTGACTTCCAAATCGAATCTAAATTTGGTTATGCTGATGGTATAATGGGTGGAAATTATTGGTATTTCTGTGAAACTAAAGAAGCTGTTTTAGAAGCAGGAAAATTAATCATGGATGAAATTATGGATGTTCCTGGAGTAATTGCTCCTTTTGGAGTTTGTTCAGCTGCTAGTAAACCTGAAACTAATTATCCTTGGATAGGTCCAACTTCAAATCATCCTTACTGTCCTTCATTAAAAAATAAATTAGGTGAAGAATCTAAAGTCCCTAATGGAGTTAATTATATTCCTGAAATAGTTTTAAATTCTGTGAATCAAAAACAATTAAATTTAGCAATAAAAAATAGTGTAGATGCAATACTCGAAGTACCTGGAGTTTTACGTATATCTGCAGGTAATTTTGGAGGAAAACTTGGCGATAATACAACTAACTTGTTAGACATCTTAAAATAAAAAAATAACACAAAGGTAAAATTCACATGACTAATAATGAAGATAAAAATCAATATTTAAGATCTGATACAAATATGCCCAAACCTGATGTTGTGATGGATGATGATTTAAAAGTAAAAGTCATAGGATTTGGAGCTTTAAATTTAGATAAACTATTTTATGTAGATGAAATCGTAGGTCCCGATGAAGAAACATTTATTAAATCTGAAACATCATCACCAGGAGGATCAGCAGCTAATACTATGATTGCTTTATCCAAACTGGGATTACCAACATCTTATATTGGTAAAATTGCAACAGATGATGATGGTGATATGTTAGAAATGAATTTAGCAAAAAGTGGAGTATTCTTAAACCATTTAATCTATGCTGAAGAAGGTCATTCTGGGAAAGTTTTAGGATTTGTTGATAAAAATGGTGTTAGATCTTTATATGTTGATCCTGGAGTAAACGATGATATAGTTATTAGTGAATTAAATCATTATTTTATAAATCAAACAAAAATTTTACATTATACTAGTTTTGTAGGTGAAAGTTTTCATGCTCAAAATGAGTTATTAGATAAATTAAATGATTCAGTAATATTAAGTTTTGATCCAGGAATGTTATATGTTAAAAAAGGAGTTAATGGTTTACGTAAAATACTTCAAAGGACCAATATACTTTTAATAAATAAAAATGAGTTAATGTTATTATTTAAAGATTATTTTTGTGAAAAATTTAATTTAAAAGAAGAAGATAATTTAACTTTTAGAGATATTAGTGTTCATTTATTAGATGAAGGTATAGACACAGTAGTTGTTAAAAACGGAAGTAAAGGTGTTTATGCTATAAATAGTTTACAAGAAGTAAAAATCCCTGCATATGAAGTGGATGTAGTTGATACTACTGCTGCAGGAGATTGTTTTAATGCAGGATTTTTATATGGTTATTTAAATAAATATTCTTTAGAAAATTCATGTAAATTAGGTAATTGGGTCGCATCTTTATCTATAAGTGGTAAAGGTCTAAATAATCTTCCAAATAAAAAAGATTTAGAAGAATTTGAAGCTTTATTAAAATAAATTAATAAAATATAATGAAGGTAAAGGACATGGAAATTAGATTTAAAAAGGACATTGAAGAATTAAAACGGGAAATAGTCCTTAAATCTGTGGATTTGGATGAGAATAAAGAATTAAAAGTCAATATTGATGATTATCATAATATTGATAAATATATTAATATTTCTCCACGTTGTGTTAGATGTAATCTGTGTGTTGAAGAATGTCCTGTAGATGCAATACGTTCATCGAATGCAGGTATACGTGCAAAAATTTTAGATAATTGTGTGAAATGTGAAATATGCGCCCAATCATGTCCAATTTCAGCAATATATGTATTAGAAGGTAATACTAAAGTTATAAATAATGAAAATGTAATTTATGATATAACTGAAGTTAAAGTTCCTCATAGAATAGTTAGAATGGAAGAAATAGGTTTTAATAGGGAAAATTGTATAATGTGTGGAACTTGTACTAAATATTGTCCTACTGATGCTATACAAATGAGATCTAAACTTTACATAGAAGAAAAAACAGGTAAAATATATCCTGAAATGGATGATGAACATAAATATCCATTTATTAATGAAGATTTATGTGTAGGTTGTGGATCTTGTGCTAATTTATGTACACAAGAAGTAATTAATTTAAAACGTTATGTGGGACCTGTACAAATTTATAATAAAATACATGTTGATGATGATTTATGTGTAGGATGCTTTTTATGTGAAGAAAATTGTCCTACAGGAGCAATAAAAGTAATTGATGGTAAAGCGGTTTTACAAGATAATAAATGTATTAGATGTCAAGAGTGCACTATACGGTGTCCTGTAAGAGCATTAGAAATGAAACCAATAGAGTAGATGTATAAAATTTATAAATAATTAAATTTAAAAATTTTTTGAGGTAATTAATAATGAAAGCAAAACAAATGATGGATAAAAATTTCATATATGGAACTGTTAATGATTCCATAAATGATGTAAGTAAAATCATGGAAGATCATAAAGTATTCACTTACCCTATTCTTGATTCTGATATGAAATTAGTAGGATGGGTAACAAGTTTAGATATTACAAGAGGTTTAAGAGAAAATAAAGATATTGTATCTGAAGTAATGCACTCATTTGAAGAAGTATGGACAATATATGAAGGAGAACAAGCACGTTTAGCTGTAATTGAAACTACTAATCGTAAACTTGTAAGTATTCCAGTTTTAAATAAAGAGGACCAAGTAATAGGAATCATTAGATCTTTTGATATGATTAAAACTTTCAGTGACTTATATGATATTAAAGTTTATAAATTATATGAAGCAATGTTAAAAAGTTTAAAAGGCGTAAATTGGCAAGATTTAATGGAAGCTTCAGCAGTTGTATCCACTAAACAAACAGGTATAAAAATAACTCCTGAAGAGTATGAAGAAAACATTAAAAAAGCTACTTTCGGTGAAGCAATTTGGGCTACACGTGGTTTAGAAAATTTCTTTGCAGGTTTAATTAGTGTAGGTGAACTAGTTATAGCACGTAAAATTGGAAGAGCACGAAAATAAATTTATCATATTTTCATTTAATAGTTTTTTTAGGATAAATAAATTTTTTTAGTGCTTTCATTATTAACAAAAAGAATTTTAATTTAATAAATTTTTTTTAAAAAAATAGAAAATTTAGAGGAGTGTATTGTTTAATCTAATCTATTTTTGAAAAAATAAAATTTATAATGAACTTTTTGGTTTTTTAAAAAAATTTATAAAAAAATTATTAAATTTAAAATATTTTATTTAATTAGTAATATTAAATTTTATAAATAATTATGACAATATATAATAAATAATATAAATTAAAAATTGATTTTTATGAGAACTTATAACGAATATGAAGGAAAAACTGTCCTTGTGACAGGTGGAGCAGGATGTGTTGGTAGTAACTTAACAAAAGCTTTATCAGAATTAAATGCTGAAAAAGTAATTATTTTAGATAATATGTCTTCTGCTTATGAATGGAATGTTCCTGATTATGATCAAATAGAACTTATTGAAGGGGATATTCGTGATGATGAAGTCTTAAAAAGAGTATTTAAACAAAGTCC
>NZ_DAZC01000024.1:80284-88897 GCF_002508845.1 Methanobrevibacter sp. UBA417 | reverse complement strand
GGAATGTTAAAAGTTTTACAATACTCCCAACTCACTAATGTAGATAGATTCATATTCTCAAGTAGTGGATGTGGAGTATATGGTTTAGACAGTAAAATGCCATTTAAAGAAGATGACATTTCAATCTCCTTACACACCCCATACCAAGTAACAAAATTACTTGGTGAACTATATACTAATTACTTCCATAACCTTTATGATTTACCAATAGTAAATGCAAGATTCTTCAATGTATTTGGTCCCGGAGAAGTACCAGGAAAATATAGAAATGTAATACCTAACTTTTTTTATTGGAGTATGAATAATCTCGCTTTACCAATTACAGGAAATGGAACAGAAACTCGTGACTGGACATTTGTAGAAGATATAGTAAGTGGATTACTTGCAATGGGTATAGAAGAAGAAGCAATAGGAGAAGCTATTAACTTAGGGTCTGGACAAGATCATCGAGTAATAGATATGGCTAATAGAGTAAATGAATTAACTGGAAATACAGAAGGAATAGCATATGCAGAACGCCGTAATTGGGATGCAAAAACTAAACTTTTAAGTTGTATAGATAAAGCACATGATATTCTTGGATACAAACCAACTGTAAGCTTTGATGATGGACTCATAAAAGTACATGAATGGTTTGAAAACAATTGGGAAGACATTCAAAAATCAGCAGAATTTGATTAAACATAGAAAAAGGGAAATTTTTTTAAAAAAGGGGAATTTTCCCTCTTTTATAACTATTTTTTATTTATATCAATATATTCAAATCCACATTCACTACAAGTTTCATCATTGAAACAGATTACACCACCACAATTTTCACAAGTGTACTTATCTAAATCCATTTTTAAAATTTTACCAATACCTGAATTTTCTAATTTTTTACAATTATCAACTGTGCTTAATCCATATCTTTTCTTTGAATTTTTATCATGTTTCTTAATTAATTTACAGGGGAATTCACTGCATCGTTGACAATATTTAAAATTCTTTTTATCAAAACAATTTTTAATCTTACATTTTAAACTACTTTTACTTTTACCAGAATCACTAATTCTACAACCTGGACAAGCATTATCATTTTTTAAATGTTTTTCACATAATAGGCAGTTAAAACCACAAGGAGCAAAATATTCATTTTTTATAATTTCAGGCATTTTCATAAATTTTCAAAACCTTTTACTTTTTAGTTTAATTTAATCTTTTTTCCAAATTTTTCTAATATATATCCTAATATTAATATTAAAATTAATATGATAAAAATATAGATGATTACATTACTTAAACCTAATTTATCAATATCTAAAAAGAAATAAGGGTACAAAGAATTTCCACTATTTGGTCCACTAAAAATTTTTGTCCCAATAAAGAATGCTCTAAAATAAATACCTATTAAATATGCTATAAATGGTATTAAACAATAATAAATACTTTTAATATTTAAAGAATCCTTTTTAGCAAATATTAACCAATCACATACAAATAATATTGGCACAATTAAATGAAATATGAAATTTTCCATTCCATAATTAATAAGACTTGTATGATAATTAGGAAATATAATTAAATTATAAGTTAATGACACTATAAAAATGGAGACAGTTATGATATAATAAATAATATTTATTATTCTTTCTTTATTTACATTATATGTTTTTTTATTTATGTTTTTATATAAATAAAATATTGAAAAGATTATACAAGCAATATTTGTTAAAGTAGTGTAAAAATATAATTTAACTGTACTATTTGGAAATTTAGTAATAGATTCATAAATACCCCATAATCCAATTATAATAATTAAAATTTTCATTAAATTAGAAATTATGATTTTTTTTTTCAAATTTAAGACCTCTTATATTATATGTTAATCCTTTTTGTTTTGCATATATAAAATAATTATTCTTTCTAAAATTTAATTAATTTCACATTTAATTTTAATAAAAAATTATAATTACTAGAAAAAACCAAAAATTAATTTAATTAATAAAAAAATTAAAAAGGACTTAACTGCATATGAAAATTTTAGTATTACAAGAATCTGACTGGTTAAAAAGAAACCCTCATCAACAACATCATCTTATGGATCGAATGGATGGGAGAGGACATCAAATAAGAGTTATTGATTATCCAATCGATTGGTCTAATGATAAAGAGAGTAATGGATTAATCTATAACCGCGAAGAACATAATAATGTTTGTAAAGTCAACCCAAAAACAAATATTACTGTAATACGTCCAAGTTTCATAAAAATTAAAGGATTAAATTATGTAAGTATGTATTTCACTCACCAAAAAGAGATTAAAAAACAAATATTAGAATTTAAACCAGACATTATTTTAGGATTAGGATTACTTAATTCTTATACTGGAAGTAAACTAGCAAAGAAATACAATATACCATTTGTATACTATTTAATAGATAATTTATATGCATTAATTCCTGAAAAAATCTTTCAAGGCATAGGAAAACAAGTTTTCACTAAATCATTAAAAAATTCTGATTTAGTAATAACAATTAATCAAAAACTATCAGAATTAGCAATATCCCTAGGATCTAATCCAGATAAAACAATATTAATTGATGCAGGTATAGATTTAAAAAAGTATAATCCTAAATTAGATGCTTCAAAAATCTATGATGAATATAATATCCAATCAGATGATATAGTTCTCTTTTTTATGGGATTTATTTATAATTTTGCTGGAATGAAAGAATTAGCTAAAAAATTAGGGGAAAATAAGGAAAAATATTCTAAAATGAAAATTTTAATTGTAGGTGATGGGGATGCCTATGAAGACTTACTAAAAATAAAAGAAGAATATAATCTTAAAGATCAACTTATTCTCACAGGACGTCAACCTTATATTAAAATACCTGAATTTTTAGCATCATCAACATTTTGTTTGCTTCCTGCATATAAAGATGAAGAAATAATGCAAGATATTGTACCAATTAAGTTATATGAATATTTAGCAATGCAAAAAGTCGTTATTGCAACTAAACTACCTGGAATTTATAATGAATTTGGTGAGAATCATGGTATTGTTTATGTGGATAATGCATGTGAAGTTCTTGATACTGTACAAAATATATTAAATAAAGGGGAATATGATGAAATAGCTAAAAATGGTAGAGAATTTGTTAAAAGTAGTGATTGGGAGATTAAAGTTAATGAATTTGAAAATGCATTAAATGAATTAATATAAAAAACTTTATATTACTAAAAGTAGTATATAATTAATATTAATTGGAGGTCATTAAATGAAAGATGAAGTATTCTATGGTAAAAGCATGCAACGTGTTAAAGATGATAATGAAGAATTATACCAAGCTATTGTAGATATAAATAATGCAGTATGGGATGGAAAAGCATTAGATTATAAAACACAAAAATTAATAGCTATTGGAATAGCAGCATCAAATTCAGATACTAGAGCTATCAAAAAACAAATGGAAAGTGCTAAAAAGGAATTAGGCATCACTCGTGATGAAATTTTAGATGTATTAAAAGTGGTTTTATTAACTTCTGGAATGCCACCATTTAATAAATCCTTATCTGTACTTAATGAAGTATTCTAATACTATTTTTTTATAATTATTTATTTTTTCATTTTTTATTATTTTTTTCTATTTCTCATTTTTTTTAATTTTTAACAATTCTTAAAAAACTTTTTTATAAAATAAAAACTATAAGTTATTAGTATAATTAAAAGAATAATTAAATATAATATTTATAAATTAATATGAAATTAGTATTTTTTAGGAGAATTGTTAAATGATAATGTGGGATGAAGAAAAAGAAACCATACAAAGAGATGACTTAGAAGAGTTGCAATTGAAAAAATTACAAGACACTGTTCATCAAGCTTATGAACGTGTACCTTATTATCATAAAAAATTTAATGAAATTGGATTATACCCAGAGGATATTGAAACATTAGAAGATATTACTAAAATACCATTCACTACTAAAGATGATTTACGTGAAAGTTATCCTTTTGGTATGTTTGCAGTTCCTAAAAAGGAAATTATAGAAATTCATTCATCTTCTGGTACAACAGGAAAACCAGTTGTTTCAGGTTATACACGAAAAGATTTGGATACTTGGGCAACAATAATGGCACGTGGATTAACAGGTATGGGTCTTGGGGATGAAGATATTCTTCAAAATACACATGGTTATGGATTATTCACTGGAGGATTTGGAGTACATTATGGGGCGGAAAAAATCGGAATTACTGTAATACCTATAAGTACTGGTCAAACAAAACGTCAAATTGAAATAATGAATGATTTTGATATTACTGGGTTAATATTTACACCATCTTACGGTTTACATATGGCAGAAGTTGCAAAAGAAGAAGGAATTAATCCAAAACAATTAGGGATAAAAGCTATTGGTTTTGGGGCTGAAATGTGGACTGAAGAAATGAGAAAACGTATAGAAAAAGAATATAATACTGAAGCTTATAATATTTACGGTTTAACTGAAATTATGGGTCCCGGAATAGGTGTAGAATGTGAAGCACAAAATGGTTTACATATTGCAGAAGATTATTTCTACCCTGAAATTGTTGATAGTAAAACAGGTAAACAACTTCCAGGGGGAACTGAAGGAGAATTAGTTTTAACAAATCTTGAACGGGAAGGAATGCCAATTTTAAGATTCCGTACTAAAGATATCACAACCCTACATTATGAAACATGTGAATGTGGTCGTACTTTTACAAGAATGGAACGTATCAAAGGAAGATATGATGATATGATTAAAGTAAAAGGAGTTAGTGTTTTTCCTTCACAAATTGAAAAAGCATTACTACACGTAAGTGAAGTTGAACCTCATTATCAAATAATTGTTACTCGTCCAGATATAATGGATCAAATGGAAATAAAAGTAGAAACATCTCCTGATTTATTTAGTGATGATGTAACTAAAATGGTGAATTTACAAAAAACAATTGGGGACTATGTGCAAAACGAAATAGGTTTACGTGCAAAAATTACCTTAGTAGAACCTCATACTCTTCCACGTTTTGAAGGAAAAGCAAAACGTGTTTTAGATAAAAGAAATTTTAATTAAAAAAAACTTTTCAGGTGTTTTTTTATTATGTCAAATGATAACGAAATGATTAAACAATTAAGTATATTTTTAGAAAATAAAAAAGGACGGTTATATAAAGCATTAGATGTTTTAGCTAATGCAAATATTAATATTAGAGCTTTATCTTTAGCAGATACTAGTGATTTTGGTATATTACGTTTAGTTGTTCAAGACCCAATTAAATGTAAAGAGGAATTAGAAAAACATAACTTTACAGTTAAGGTTACTTTAGTAGTTGGTGTTCAATTAGATGATACTCCTGGTGGTTTAAGTAAAATTTTAAAAATAGTACAAGATAATAATATGAATCTTGATTATTTATATGCTTTTACTCATGAAAAATCAGAAAAAGCTATTCTTTTATTATGTACTTCAAATCTTGAAAATCTTACCAATATTTTAAAAGAAAATGATGTAATAATTGTTCCAGCTGATGAAGTATATAACTTATAATACTCAAATTATTTTTTGTGATGGATTTTTATGAAAATAACATGTATAGGTGCGGATATATCAAATAATGATGTATCATGTAGTGAAAATTTAATATCTAATTTAAAATCTGATATTCCCAAACTATTAAAAAAAGGAGCTATTAAAGCAGGATTAACTAATATTACTGGTGATGATGTAGTAATTTCTGCTATTGTAAATGATGAAGATTTACCATTAATCAATAAGGAAATAGTTAATATATTAAGAGATAATGCTGAAGATATTGGTGATATTGGAGGTGTTGGGAAAACATCTGAGGAAGCAGGTGAAGGGATTAGTTATGCAACTGCGAATATTCGAGAGGATAGATTTCCTGATGCCGTAATATTACATTTTGATACTTATGGAGGGGAATCATTTGTTGCACATGTTGCAGAAAGTGCAATACAAGCTGCTAAAGGAATAAGTTCTTGCACTGATGTTTCCATTTTAAATAGTGAAGATATTAATGAGATACCTGGTGTTGGTTATGTGGGTAATGAAACCGATGATCCTGTAATAGTTGCTACTGTGGAAGATTTAGAACAAATAGGTGTGATTAGTGGAGCAATGATAGGTGCAAGTTTAGGTTGTAAAAACACTTATCTTGTAAAGCGTCATACTCCATGTAATGTTATACCTGGTAGTGTGCTTGTTTCCGCAACTGCATTTACAAATGGTAATATTATAGATTTAGCTGTACCATTTGAGAATAAAACTAGAATCCTTAAATAAAATACTTTTATATTTTTTTCATTTATTTAATTTAATTCATTTAAATCTTAAAAAACTTTTAATATTACTAATGATAAATATTAGATTAACAATTATGATTAAAAGATTTATTATAAAAATTATAAAATAAGAGGTTAATGTTTATGATATTATTAGATAAGGATACAAGAGCCTTAGTTCAAGGAATTACAGGTAAACAAGGTTCTTTCCATACAAAACAAATGTTAGATTACAATACAAATATTGTTGCTGGAGTTACACCAGGTAAAGGTGGTCAAGAGTTATATGGGGTTCCTGTTTATGATAGTATAGAACAAGCTGCAAGTAACGAGGATTTAAACACTAGTATAATATTTGTACCTGCACCATTTGCTAAAGATGCAGCTTTTGAATCAATTAAACATATGGATCTTGTAATTATCATTACAGAACACATTCCAGTCCATGACAGTATGCAAATCATGGAATATGCTAATCGTAAAGGAAAAACAGTTATAGGTCCAAACACTCCAGGAATTATATCTCCAGGTATAGGTAAACTTGGAATAATGCCAACTCATATTTTCGAACCTGGAAATGTTGGAGTAATAAGTCGTAGTGGAACTTTAACCTATGAAATAGCATCACAATTAACTAATGCAGGAATCGGACAAAGTACTTGTTTAGGGATTGGAGGAGATCCAGTAATAGGTACAAAATACACTGAGATTTTACAAAAATTTGAGGATGATCCAGATACTGATAAAATTGTATTAATCGGTGAAATTGGAGGAAATGCAGAAGAAAAAGCTGCAAAATATATAGAAGAAAACATCACTAAACCAGTAGTAGGGTTTATTGCAGGATTAACAGCACCTCCAGGAAAACGTATGGGTCATGCAGGAGCAATTATTGAAGAAGATAGTGGAACTGCATTATCTAAAATTAAAGCATTTAATGATGTTGGAGTAGAAGTTGCAAAAAGACCATCTGAGATAGTAAACTTATTAAACAAAGTTTAAATAAACTCTTATTTTTTTCTAATTTTTTAAAAAATATGAAAACTAATTTTAAAAATATATTTTTCTTTAAAATTTTCTTTTAAAGGTATTGATAATAATGAATAAAGAAGAAATCATCCAAAAATTATTTAATGGTGAAATGAAACTTTATCAAATAGATAAATTCACAAAAGATGCTACTGAAGCTTTAGAAATTCGTCGAGAATTCATTGCTCAAAAAACTAACACTGATTTAAGTTATATTGGTTCATATAATATTGATATGAATACTGCAATGAAAAAAAATATTGAAAATCCTATAGGTACAGTGCAAATTCCATTAGGTGTTATAGGGCCATTAAAAATAAACGGAGAATCATGTACTAAAGAATACTATGTACCTTTAGCTACATCTGAAGGAGCATTACTAGCTAGTATTAATCGTGGGGCAAGTACTATAACAGCTTCTGGTGGATGTAATGCTAGGGTTATTAGTGATAAGATGACTCGGGCTCCTGTAATTAAAGTAGAAAATAGTGTAGAAGCTATAAAAGTTAAAACATGGTTTGAAGATAATTTCTCTAAAATTAAAGAAGTAGCAGAGTCAACAACTTCTCATGGTAAATTAATAAAAATAGATCCAATATTAATTGTGGGAGCATATGTTTATCCTAGATTTGTTTACAGTACTGGTGATAGTATGGGAATGAATATGGTTACAATCGCTACTGATAAAGTTTTAAAATTATTATCTGAAGAAACTAATGCTAAACATATTGCTTTAAGTGGTAATGCTTGTGTTGATAAAAAACCTTCTCATATGAATTTAATAGAAGGGCGAGGAAAAACTGTTGTGGCAGATATTTTAATTCCAGAAGAAATTGTTGAAAAAAAATTAAAAACTACTGCAGAATCAATAGTTGAAGTAAATATTGCTAAAAATTTACTTGGAAGTGCAGTTTCAGGGACAATGGCATTTAATGCTCAATATGCAAATATGGTCGCAGCAATATTTTTAGCAACAGGACAAGATTTAGCACATGTTGTTGAAGGATCATTAGGCATAACTCATGCTGAAAATCGTAATGGAGATTTATATTTCAGTGTAAATATGCCTGATTTACCATTAGCAACAGTTGGTGGGGGAACAAGATTAGAAACCGCTAATGAAGGGTTAAAAATTTTAGGATTAAATGGTTCCGGATCAGTTCGTGACTTTGCTGAAGTAGTAGTTTCAACAGTTATGGCTGGAGAATTATCTCTTATAGGTGCTTTAGCAGCAGGACATTTAGCACGTGCTCATGAACAATTAGGAAGATAAT
>NZ_DAZC01000024.1:34190-80084 GCF_002508845.1 Methanobrevibacter sp. UBA417 | reverse complement strand
TTTGATGATTTGGATTTAGACTTTGAAGATTTAGAATCTTTAGGCTTAATGGATGATTCTGAATTTCCGGAATTAGAATTAGAAACAGATAATATATTAATGAATTTAAGTATAAAAAAAGATTATAGTAAAATTAAAGATAAATCTGAACGTAAAAAAGAATTTATTAAAGATTTACATAAATTTATAGATCAGTTTGCTAATACTCCAGAATCTGATGATTTCATTAATTATTATGATTTATAAAAATTATATTTTTCTATTTTTTTTATTGATCTATGTCAAAAACTTTTTCAACATTATTTTTATGTATTTGAAAAGCTTCTTCAACAGTCATTATTTCGTTTTGAATAAAATTCAATGTTCTTTTTGGTACAGTTTTAGGACCTAATACCATTCCAGGATGTTCATCTTCATCAAAAAAATCTGTTTCCATAAAAAATCGTGTACCTTTTTTTAAAGCTTCAATAATATTAGTTTTATTAGTGGTTATGCTTGGAACAATTCCAAAATTTTCTTCTTTCAAAACATGAGCCTCTGCGTGGTGTTTTATAAGTTTATTTTTATTAAACCCAATTTTATCTGCAATTTTTGCTATTTCTTCATATTTTTGAGGTGTGAAATCTTCTGTATGTAACATCACAGGACAGTTTAAATCTTTACCTAATTTTAAACAGTATTCTAAGATTTTATTATGGTACTTTAATTCCTCTTCTTCAACAGGGTAATGGGGTCTTCCTATTTCACCTATTCCTAATGCATTACCTTTTTCTATTTCTTTGCTGCCATAATTTATTGCTTTTATTATTCTTTTGTATGCTTCTTGGTATGTTTTTCCTGCTCTTATTAAGTTTGAATATTCTGCTGGGTGAACTCCAAGGAAACTGTATGCATGAACAGGTGTTTCTTTGTTTATTAGGTCTACATATTCATTATTTAAGTCCATTCCTTTTTCATAATTTGTGGGTTGGCCAAAATTCCATGCAGGTTTGTTTGGTATTATCATTACTCGACCTCCATTATTGTAGAATATTTTTGCTATTTTTAAGGGTCCTTTCCCATTAATAGGATCTACATGTATATGGGTATCTGTAATTGGAATTTCTAAAGGATTAGGTATCATAATAATTATATTTTTTTATTAAGTTAATGTTGTTTGTTTAGTTTGATCTTGTTTTTCATATCCGATTTTATCTAAAACTTCTTTTACATTTACTTTTGTTAAAAAACATCCATCTTGTGTTAATAATACTCCTTGAGGTGCAAAATCTGATAAGTTCATCATCATTAAGTTTAAATCTTCATAACATGCTATTCCTACTACTGCTTTAAAGTGTTGTTCTTTTATAATCCTTTCAATGAAACTACTTCCAGGAACGATAAATACAGTATAACCCATGGGTTCTGCTTTTGATTTAATAATACCAATACTACATCTACCACATTCAGTACATTCTACACCAGTTTTTGTAAGCTTTGCTTCACAGTCTGCTGCTCGAAGACAGTGAGGTAAAAATATTAATTTTTCATCATTTGGAATTTTATTGAATTTTTTTTCATTTACCTTGTTTCGTAATTCAACACCAATATGATCTACTAATGTCTTATCAAGTCCTAAACTTTTTGAAAATTTTTTCAATGGAGAATAAAAAGCATCTAATCCTAATAACATAACTTTTGGAAATATTAAAAGATTTTTTTTAATTAATATTTTACCTAATACTAATGTTATAATTAAAATTAATAATAGTAATATAATGCCTATTGTTATTAGTTCTCCTAAAAATATAAATATTGATTCTGTAATCATTTTAATTTTAAATCCTATAAATTAGTTATTAATATTTTAATTTTTATTATATAAATCATTATTTAAATTTTAAATTTAATCAATATATATTTCAAAGTTTTATTTTTATACTATAAAAAAAAGGGGTTTTTAAATGGATATTATTAAAACTTTTTAATTTCATAATCTTTTAAATTTCCTTTAATATTTACTCCATTTGCAGATTTAAAAATTTCTAAACCAGTTAAACTATCACAACTACATAATATGTCTTGTTCTGGATGTGTGCCGGGTATTATATTACAATCTAAACGGATATTTTCACCTACACTTATTACCATTTTTAATCTTTTGCTTGAGGGGTGATTTTTAGGTAAAACTATTATTGGTGAATCCATGTCTCGTGTAAGGTAAATTAAGGATTTTATTCCTTTTTCAAATTTTTCTCCTGTTCCGAATGCGCTAACAGCAATTAAGTCTCCAGGTTCTAAAAATTGAACAATTTCATCATTTTCTGGTGTTCCAAGAAAAATCATTTTTTTATCAGATAGTTTAACTATGCCTACAGTACCAGTATTTCCTTTTAAAAATAATATTTCCTCAGGTTTTAATTTTATATTTGTTTCTTTAGTGTTCATAAGTTTATGTGGTCCTTAAATATTTGTTTATTTAAAAAAATTAGTTTGTTTATTATATTTTTAAAAATGTAAAAAAAAAGGTTTTATTTTAAAATATTTAATGAAGTAATATTATTCATTTGATTCTACATTATCACTTTGGCAGGAAGGACATACAACATGTTTTCCAATTCCTTTAAATTCATTTCCACAATCTAAGCATCGATATCTTTTTGTTTTTAATTTTTTCATATCTATTTCAGCCATTGGGCCTCCACCACTACACATTAATATCACCTTTTTATTCTTTTATTGTATTATTATATTTTTTTTGAAGTATTTATTTTTTTTGTTGATTAATTATTTTTTATCTATTAAAATTAAATAGAATAATTTAAAAATAATTAGTTCTTAAATATTATATAGTATTAATAAATTATTTTTTTAAAAGGTGGTGATTAAAGTATGGTGGAGAATCATAATATTTGTCCTAAATGTGGATTTAAAAATTCTTCTGATGCTAAGTTTTGTCGTAAATGTGGAACTAATTTAATTCAATCTGCTACTCCTTCTTTTAATCAGTCTAATGTGACTAAAATAACTCCTGATTCTAAGAAAGATGAAAATAAGAAGTATCTAATCATTGGTGCAACTATTATTATTTTGGTTGTAATTGTTTGTTGTACATTTTTATTAGTTAGTTCTTCAGGTACTGGTTCTACTTTTAGTAGTGGTTTAATTCCTAGTTCTCAGTCTGGTTCTAGTTCTTCTAATGTTCAAAGTAGTCAGTCTGGTTCTAGTTCTTCTAATGTTCAAAGTAGTCAGTCTGGTTCTAGTTCTAGTACTAGTGGTAGTTGGCATTTAGTTCAAACTTTTAATGGAGTAGGTAATGATCAATTGTCTGTAACTGGTTTAACAGGTAGTAAGATTAAAGTTTATGCTTATGGGATGCCTATTAATAACCATGGGGGATATAATCATTTATATACTAATTCTTATTTAAATGGGGCTAGTGTTGGAAGTACTGCAGTTGATTGGGGTACTACTAGTGCTGTTAAGGGTAAAGAGGATAGTGTTATTTTCTCTGGTTCTGGTTCTTTAAGTATTGATGTGGATACTCAAGATCTTGATTCATGGACTATTAAAGTTTATTCTTATAGTTAATAAATTAAATATTTTATTTTCTTTTTTTTAATAAATTTTATTATTGAGTAAAATCTAAAATAATATAAGACTTTATTTAATAATTTTTTGGAGTGAGTGAGTTTTGGAAAGAAAGAATATTTTAATTATTGTCTTTGTTTTAGTTATATTAGTTATTGCACTTGGTGCAAGTTATATGATGTTCTTTAATAAAGGTGATACTACAAATTTTAATGCAGCATTTATTAGTGGGTCTTTCACTGGGAATGTTTCTGGGAATGTTATAAATGATTCTGTTCCTAATCATCAATTTCAAGCTAGTTATATTGATTCAAATAATGGTATTACTTATAATATGAGTACACTTAAAGATGGTGATTTTTTAATTGATTTGATGCAATTACAAGGTTTACAATCTCCTGAGCATCGTCAGTTAGGTGAGAATAATTGGAATATATTTTATTCTCAAGCTGTTCCTAATACTCAAGTAAGTAATAATACTACTACTGATAATTCTAGTGTTTATAATGTGTATATTTGTCAAGCGGATAAAGATAATCAAACTTTTCTTATTTATGTCATTAGTAATTCTTCTAAGGTAGAATGTGATGGTAGTTTATATTGTCCTATGTATAAAGATTATGTTGAACCTTTACTTACTAGTACTACTTTGAAGACTAATCCTAGTGCCCCTACAGGTCCAGATGTCTTAGGTATAGATAATGCTACTTATAATCAATTATTAGATCAAATTAAGAATGCTAAAGGGGCTAATTAATTTTCTCCTTTTAATATTTTTTATGGATATGTTTTATTATGGTAAAAGTTACAATTTTTCATGCTAATGAATGTGATAAAAAGAAATGTACTGCAATTAAAATGTGGAAAACAGATAAAGCTCGTTTGGTTTATCGTATTAATCAAATTCCTCATGGAGCCATTGTTTTAAATCCTTATAGTGATTATAGTGTTTCTCCGGAGGATCATCGTTATGTTTCTAGACGTGGTGTTGTTGGTTTAGATTGTAGTTGGAATAAAGTTAGTGATTCTAAGAGTTTTTTTAATTTAAGTAAGTATCATCGTGCTTTACCTTTTTTAATTGCTACTAATCCTGTTAACTATGGTAAACCTTGTACTTTATCTACTAGTGAAGCTATTGCTGCTACTTTATATATTACAGGTTTTAAAGATCAAGCTCATGATATTATGAGTACTTTTAAGTGGGGTCATACTTTCTTAGAATTGAATGGGGAGTTACTCGAAGCTTATAGTAATGCTCATGATGGTGAGGGTGTTGTCAATATACAGAATGATTTTTTAAGTCAGTATAATAAAGATTAGTTTTTATTCTTATTTTTTTGTTCGATTCTTGTTTATAACCATTAGGTTTATATATTAAGAAGAGTATATATTTTTATAAGATTTATGAATACATAACTATTTTTTGTTTCATAATTTTAAATAAAAAATTATAAGATTAGATTAATTGTTTTTTTAATTATAATCGAAATTTATTTTATCATATATGATTATTTGGGAGGATATCTTAATGGCACGATTTGATGAAGCTGAAAACAGAATTTTCAATGTTAAAATTTGCTTAAAATGTAATGCTCGTAACCCTGCTGATGCTAAAACTTGTAGAAAATGTGGTTACAAGGGTTTAAGACTTAAAGCTAAAGAAGCAAGAGGATAATTTTATCCTTTATTGTTTTTATTTTTTTTAAAACCTTTTTAATACTTTTTTCTATTTTTTTAATACTTTTTTGTTTATTCAATTAATAATATATCTTATTTTTTTAAATAAAATTAAATACTATTAAATCCAAAAATAATAATAATATAGTGAACAATAATATAAGATTAAATAAAAATTATAAAAAATTAATTTTAAACAAAAAATATAGTCACAATAAAAAAATAAAGGAAGCAAAACATGTCTGTAGAAAGTGAAATAAAAGAAACTTTAAAAAATCGAAAAATGCATTTAACACTAATAGATCCAGATGAACAAACACCGGAAGAGGCATTAAAAATTGCTGAAGCAGCTATAAGAGGCGGAACTGATATTATTTTAGTTGGAGGATCAACTGTAAGTCAAAACCAAGTAGATTTTACATGTAAAATATTGAAAGAAAATATTCAAAAACCTATAATAATTTTCCCAGGAAACACTAGTAGTGTAAGTAAATATGCTGATGCAATGTTATATATGAGTTTCATAAATAGTACCAACCCATACTGGTTAGTTGGGGCACAAGCACTTGCAGCACCAGCAGTAAAAGCTTCTGGAATCGAAACATTACCTATGGCATACATGGTATGTGAACCTGGAGGGACTGTTGGATTTGTAGGGCAAGCACAACTTGTCCCAAGGAATAAACCTAAATTACCTGCAGTATATGCTATGAGTAGTGAATTTATGGGAATGAGATTCTTTTACTTAGAAGCAGGATCAGGAGCAGAAAAACCTATACCTCCAAAAATGGTAGCATATACTAAAAAAGCTACAACAGACATGGTAATCATAGTAGGGGGAGGAATCCGGGATGGTGAAACAGCATATAAAGCAGCAAAAGCAGGTGCAGATTTAATAGTTACAGGTACAATAGTTGAAGAAACAGAAGATGTTGAATCAAAAATAAATGAAATTACAACTGCAATCAATAAAGCATCTAAAAATTAAAATTATATTTATTCAGAGATTTATATGTTAGAATCATTATATGAAGAAGCAATAAATAAAAAAGGTACAATCCAAGAACAAATAGTGGAATATCAACATAAAGATTTGGATTTATCAAAAAATTGGATTGAAAAAACAATTCCATTACCTTTAAAAGATAAAGTAATAGCTGCAGGTGATGGGAGTTTAAACAAAAAAAGATTCATAAGCTTTTATCTTTACGCTGTAGCTGCTGAAAGCTTAATTTATAATCCAAATAAAGATCAAAAATTAAAAAAATATGAATTAACAAATATTGATACTTTATCTCATCAAAAATTTCTTGATGAACGTTTAAGTAATTTCATGAACATTTTTGAATTAAAAAATGCAATAAAAACTATAGAAGATAACAAGGACTTAGATTATTACCTACTAGATGGAAGTATTTATGGTAATATAATTCCTTTATTCCCATCACCCCATGATATTCCAAAAAAAACACGAATTGATATAATTAAACAAGTAAATTCTCAATTTAAAGAATCTATAAAAAATAAAGAGGAAAACATTAAATCTAATGATTTAATAAATACACTTGATTTAGATAATAAATTTAAAGATTATGAAATAAGCATTTTTCTTGAAAATATTGAAAAATCTTTATTGTATATAGAATTATTAAAACATAAAGAAAAAATAGTTGCAATTAGTAAAACCAGTAGTAGTAAAGATTTTTTTAATAGTAATGTTCCAGATATTGCATTATTAAATTATTATTCAACAAATGAAGGTTATAGTACTTTAAGATATCGTAATGCAAGTGAAGATATTCGGACAAATTTCTTAATTGGGGATGAGTTTTTTAAAAATATAGATTTCACTATTTTTTATGCTAGATTATCTCCAAATACTAATGTTTTAAAATTTGAATTACCTTATCATGCATCTGAGGAAGAATGTTTACAAGTTTTAAGTGATTTGAAAAAGGATTCTGTTGGAGGTTATCCTTATTTACTTTATAAAGCACATCATGATGTGGTAATTCAGAATAATGATATGAATAGTATCAGTTCTATTGTAAATATAATTGAAAGACAAGGAAGGGAAATGTTATGATTATTGGTAGAAGTATAGGGGAAACTACTCTTGTAAATTTAAGTTTTATTAGTAAAAAAATGCCAAGTGTGGGGGAATATGTTACATTAAATTATGATGGTAAAACTGTCTTAGGCATGATTGAATCTATGGTTAGAGGTTCAGTTTCACTTAATAATGAGATTTATGATCCTGACACTATAGATAAAATTAAGGAAATAGAAGGAAATGATTATTATATTAAAGGAAATGTTAGAATTCTTGGAGATGTGAATGATAATCTTAAACTTCCAAGAACTCCTGCACCTCCTGGTACTGAAGTTGAGAAAGCTTCAACAGACATATTAAAAGATGTTTTTGATCAAGAAAATAGTTTAACATTAGGTCATTTAATAAGTCAAGAAGAAGTAGAAGTAGGTGTAGATTTAAATAAAATGGTTTCTCGTCATTTAGCAATTCTTGCAATGACTGGTGCAGGAAAATCTAATACAGTTTCAGTATTAGTTGATGAATTATTAAAAAATAATGGTTGTATATTTATTTTTGATATGCATAGTGAGTATATTAATGCAAAATTCAAAAATGGTGAAGTAAATCCTATTAAACCAATCATTAATCCTAAATACATGGAATTTGATGAAATTAAAAAATTAGCTAATATTGGATCTAATGCTGTAAACCAAGAAAGGTACATTAGAAAAGCTTTTAAAGAAGCAAAAGAACAATTACAAAATGGTGAAGCTAAAACTCCAGATTTCTTAGAACAATTATTAATTATTTTAAATAAATGGGAATTAGATGATGATCGTCCATCTAAAGAAAGAAATAATATCATTGATGTAATTAATAAGATTGAAGATTTACAAAGTACTTATGGAAAATTATTAGATACAAATACAGGTAATATTTTAACACAATTAAAACCGAACAGTTGTAATGTTCTTGATTTGGGTCAAGTTGATGAAAATACTGCTGAAGTTATTGTAAGTCATGTTTTACGGAATGCTTTAAAAAGTAGAAAGAATTTTATTCATGAAAATGATGTGAATGCTTTAAATATTCCCGTATTTTTTGTATTGGAAGAAGCTCATATTCTTGCTCCTCAAAATCGTAGTACTAAATGTAAATATTGGATTACACGGATTGCTCGTGAGGGTCGTAAGTTTGGTTTAGGTTTATGTATGGTTAGTCAATCTCCAAAGTCAGTTGATAGTGAAACATTGTCTCAAGCTAATAATATGATTATTTTAAGACTTGTTGAACCTAAAGATCAACAACATGTGCAAAGTTCTTCTGAGTCTTTGTCTGATGATTTGGTTGGTCAATTGCCTAGTTTGAATGTTGGTGAAGCTTTAGTTTTGGGTATGATGACTAAAATCCCTACTTTAGTTAAAATTAATAGTTTTAAAGGTAAAAATGTAGGTGGAGATTTGGATATCTGTAAAATTTGGAGTCAAAATCTTAAGTCTAAAACTGAGGAATTAGATGAAATGGAAGATGATTTTTTAAATTTAGGTGGAGATTATTAAAAAATTTTTTAAAAATTAATTTAATAAATAAGATATTTGAACTTTATTGTTAATAATTACAATATTGTTAAATCTTCCATTTATTGCTTTTTCTATTTCTGATATGTTTTCATTAGTTATTTGTTCTATTCGCAAGTTAGGTGAACTAATTTGTAATTCTTTAGAATTATCTTTGGATAATTGAAATTTTAATTCGTTTAATTCTTTTTCAGGGTATAATTTTTGGAATTTATTTTTTAAAATTTCTTTTAAGTTTTTGTTAATTTTTTCATCAAAGTACATTTCCTTTTCTCCTATCTTATTAGTTATTTTCGTTTTTTGAATTTTTTCCACATCGGGGGGGGGTGTAAGGTTTTTGGTTATGTTTTTTCCTTATTTTTTCAATTTGATTATTTTATTTTTAGTTTAAAAGATTATAAATCATTTTTTTTACATGTTTTAAATTAATGGTTTTCTTTATTTGTTGATATATTGTTAGTTATACATTATAAATCTTTTTATTATTCTTATTTTTCATGTTTGGATTATTTTACAATTATTAAAACTGTTTTGGGGATGTTTAAATTTGTTTTTTTGTTAGTTATTACTCATGGTTTTAATAATCACGAACGATTATTGGTTTTGATTAATTTTTAAATTAAGTTAAAAAAATTATAAAATTTATAAAATTTAAGCTTTTTTTTATCCAATTTAATAAAAAAATCATAATTTCTATTTTGGCCAATAAAGTTTGTTTTTAATAAAACTAAACATTTTTATTAAAATTTTTAAAAAAATTAAAAAAATACACAAAATTAAAATATTTAACTTACAAAAAAATAAAAACACATAGAAAACTTAAAATTAACTAAATAAGTCAAACTAAAACCAAAATAAAACTATTAAATAAAACTAAAATATTATTAATGAATAAAAACAAAAAAAAACATAATAATTAAAATTAATAAAAATTTATCAAAAAAAAATACAAAGGGAGAAAACAAATGAAATTTGCTCACTTATCAGATACACATTTAGGTTATAGACAATATGGCCTACAAGAACGTGAAGACGACTTTTATTACACCTTCAACAGTGTAGTAGACAATATAATAGAAGAAAGAGTGGACTTCGTAATTCATAGTGGAGACCTATTTGAAACAAATAGACCATCACCAAAAGCATTACTAACATTCCAAGAAGGATTACTAAAACTACGGAAAGCAAATATACCTATATATGGAATAACAGGTAATCATGATACTGTACTAAGAAAAGGATTCATACCTCCTCAAGCACTTTTTAGAAAATTAGGATTTCGACCATTAAGTGCAAAAAGACCATCTTACTTAGAAGATGATATATGTATAACAGGAGTACCATACTTACCAAAATCTATGAAACCTTTATTAATGAAAAAAATACAAGAAGCAAGTAAAAAAGCAGAAGAATATAAAAAAAGCATAATAATTCTTCACCAAGGAATAGATAAATACCTTCCATTTGATTATGAACTTGAAACAGGAGAATTACCAACAAATTTCAATTACTATGCTATGGGACATATCCATAATTATATAAACGAACCATACGGAAATGGTAAATTAGTATACCCCGGATCAACTGAAATATGGAAAACAAATGAATTAAAAGATTATCAAAAAAATGGTAAAGGATTTGTATTAGTGGACATGTCCGGAGACATCCCAGAAACAGAAAGAATCAAAATAGATTTACCAAGAGAATTTATCAAAAAAACTGTATCTTACAATAAATTATTAGCTGAACTTCAAGAATTAAAAAATAATATAATAAAATTAAAAACTAAACCCCTTTTGGATATCACAGTTGAAGAAGGTAACTTTAGTACACAAGAAGCATTTGACACAGTACACAAAGTATTAGATGAATACACATCTTATATAAGACCTCATTTCTATCCGGATAAAATTAAAGAAGAACTAGAAATAATACAAAATGAAAAGACATTAGAACCTCGTCAATTAATAATCAAAAAAATGTCAGAATTAGAAAATGAAGATGTAAATCATTTAGCTGTAGATTTATTTGATAATTTATCCAAAAATAAACTACCTGAATCCGAAAAAATAGCGGAAAATTTCTTCAATGAATACTTTGGAGATAATGGTTTAAAAGTATCCGAAGAAGATATTAAAAAAGAAATGGAAACAATTGGTGTATTTAAAACGGAGGATGATTAAGTATGATTTTTAAAAAATTACAACTTAAAAACTTCAAATCACATGAAAACACAACAATAAACTTCAAACCTGGTATAAGTTTAATAGTAGGTGAAAATGGGGCAGGAAAATCAACCATATTTGAAGCAATAAGTTTTGCACTCTTTAAACAATATACTGCGAAAAAAATTAATGAATTAATTAAAATAAATAATGTTCATAAAAGTAATGAAAAAATGAGTGTAACATTAGATTTTATTGCTAATGGAAAAGAATATGAAATAAGAAGAACAAGAACTAAAACTACTTCAAATGCAGGTTTATATGAAAAAATTGGAGACAGATTCCAAAAAATTGTTGATGGAGATGCAGAAGTCAATAAAGAAATTCAATCTTTATTAGAAATGGATGGAGATTTATTCTTAAATGCAATTTATGTAAGACAAGGTGAAATTGCAGAATTAGTTGGAAAAACACCTGCACAAAGAAAAGAATTAATTGGTAAACTTCTAAAACTTGAAGAATTAGAAACAGCTTGGAAAAATTTATTACCTATCTTAAATGAATATGATAAGAAAATTTCAGAAATTAAAGGAAAACTTTCAAGTGAATCTGAACTTAATTATGAATTAAAAACTAAAAAACAAGAACTTGATAATTTAAGTAAAAAAGGAAATAATGCTGAAGAAAAATTAAATAATCTTAATAAAGATCATGATCAAAAAGCCATTACTAAAGGACAAATGGAAACAGAAAAAGGTATTTTTGAAGCATTACAAACCAACTTGAATAATGAAATAAATAATGCTAAAAAGATGGTTGAGGATAAAAAAGAATTACAAAACCAAGCTGATGAAATTGTTCATAATGAAAATGAAATGAAAAGACTTGAAAAGTACTCTCAAAAATTACCTATATATCTTGATTTTAAAGATGCAGTCAATAAAATTCAATCATTAAAATCTGATCAAAAGAAATATGAGAAAATTTTAGAAGATATTGAATCTCATAAAAAGATTTTAGATGAAGAAAAAATGGATTATGATACTTATCTTGAATTAGAAGGTAAAATTAAAGCTTTAGAATCTAATAAATCTAAAATTCAATCAGAAATCAGTGTTTTTGAACAATTAGAATCTGAAAAGAAATCAGTTGAAACTGAATTAGAAAATAATAAAATAACTTCTGATAAATTCTTCAAACGGGCAGAAAATATTATTTCTCCATTTTTAGATGTTAATGAATCATTTGATGATTATAAAGATTTTAATAAATTAAAACATTTTGTTGATACATTAAATGTTAATATTTCAAATGAAATTAAGAACAATGAAAAATTAGCTATAAATTATAAAAAAGACATTGTAGTTTTAGGTGAAGGTATAAAAAGTAGTGAGTTACCATTAAAAGATTTAGCTAAAGTTGGAGATAAATGTCCTATTTGTCAATCAGATATAACTCCTGAAAAGAAATCAGATTTGCAGGAAGGTTATAAAAAAACTATTAAAGATAATAAAGTTAAAATGGAAGAGTTAAATGCTCAAATAAACGAATTTGAAATTAAAAATAAATCTTTAATAAGTAAACATGAAGAATTATTAGAAATTGAGAAACAAATTTATTCTAATAAACACATTGTTGAAAGTATAGATAAAAATACAAATAAAATTGTTGAATTAACGGATAGATTAACTTTAAAACAAGATACTTTAGATAGTTTATCTGAAGTTGAAAAGCAAATTAAAGAAGAAACTGAAAATCGTGAATCTAAAAAACAACATCATGATAAATATATTGAATCTCAAGGTGCTCTTAAATCTTTAGGTAAAGAACATGAAGCTAAAGATGAACTTTATAAAATTACAGGGAAAACTGATTTACAAGTTCAACGCATAAAAGATGATATATCCCAAGATAGTTTTTTAAGTGCTAAAATTCAGGAAGATGAATTAAATAATAAAATTGATGAATTAACTGAAAAGGATAGACGTTATAATGAACTTAAAGGTACTATTCATTTAAAAAAATCAGTCAATAATAAATTAGAAAATAAAAAATCAGATATCAAAATTATTAATAAAAAAATTAATAAATTAGAAGAAGATATTCAATCCTCTCATTATGATAAAGATAAATATGAAAATATAGTATTCATATATGAACGTTTAAATAAAGAAATTCAAGAAGTAACACGTGAAATAGGAGAAATCAAAGGTCAAGTAACCGAAATTATTCCAGCTATAGAAAACTTAACACGTAAAATTCGTAAAAACCAAGAATTAGAAAATGAACTTGCAGATTACGAATCATTCATGAATTTATTAACTGAAATTAGAGGTGTTTATGGTAAAGATGGTGTTCAAAAAGATTTAAGAGAACGTTCTAGACCATTAATCCAAAAATATACCAAAGAATTCTTCGAACAATTTAACTTTAATTATAGTGATTTGATGATAGATGAAGATTTTAATATTAAAGTATTTGGTCCTGAAGGAGAATCTAACCTTGAAATGGTTAGTGGTGGAGAAAAAATAGCTATTGCTCTCGCATTAAGACTAGGTATTACTCAATCTATGAGCCATGGTAATATTGAAACTATATTACTTGATGAACCAACAATACACTTAGACAGTTACAGAAGACATGAATTGATAGATATTATTCGCGAAATGAGTGTTTTACCTCAAATGTTAATTGTTACTCATGATTCAGAATTAGAAACTGCTGCAGATAATATTATATCTGTAACTAAAGAAAATGGTATTAGTGAAGTTAAAACTTCAGAAGAATAATTTAAAGATTAAATTCTTTATTAATCAATCAAAAATTTACATTATAAAATAATTTAATGGGGATTTAATAAAAATGTTTGAAGATGAACAAGACAATAAAATATATAAAATATTTATAACACGTGGTGAAGATAAAGAAAATGAGTATGGTCAATTCACAGAAAAACTATACTCAAAAACTGATTTCTTATGGAAAGAAACCAGTATAGGTGCAGATGACTTTGAACAAGTACCAGCACATTTTTTTGAAGATATTGATGTGATAATTTTATTAGCCGGAATATACACAGCTAATAAAGAAAAAATAGATAGTATTGTAAAATCTGCATTAAAACATAAAATACCAATGATACTTGTAAGACCTTATGGGATGGAAGAAGTACCATTAAACCTTGAAGAAGTAGCAAGTGGTTTAGTAGGATGGAATGCAAATTGTATTGTTGATACAATTAAATCAACATTAAATCCAGATTTAAATCCAGAAGTATGTGAATTATAAAGAATTTTTAATTATTTTTTTTTATTAAATATATTAAGTTAAAAGAGGATTATAAAAACATGTTAACTATTGATATGGATAAAAAAATCAATAAATATATAGATCAATTAATAAATGAAAAATATGATTTAAATAATGATTCTTTTATTACTGAATTAAAAATGAGAATTTGGGATCGTGCAAATGCATTAGCCCAAGAACGTGATGAAGATTTTAATGAAGAATTCATAAAAGAAATTATAGATAATATTGGCATTGTTGAAGAATTCTTAAAAGAACCAGCAACACCAAATTATAAATGGCAATTAAATAAAATAGTAGATGAAGACTTATGTGCTAAGTGCGGAACCTGCAGTATAGTATGTCCAAATAATTTAATTGATTTCACAAATCAACCAGAATTAAAAGAACAATGTTTACGTGAAGGTAATGGTATGTGCCAAGAAGTATGTCCAAGAACAAATTCAGGAGCATACCAAATTTCAATACGTGAAAATTTCTTTGAAGAAAATTACTATGGTAATGGAAATATTAAAGGGCAATCTGGAGGAGTAGTAACTACTTTTTTACAAAAATTAATAGAAGATAATAAAATTGATGGGGCAATAGTCGTTGGGGATGACCATTGGAAACCATTAAGTTTAATAGTTACAGGTTATGAAGGGTTAGCTGATGCTAGAAAAAGTAAATATACTATATCTTCTTTATCTGCCATTCGTGAAGCAGGTGAAATGGGATTAAAACGTGTAGCAGTTGTAGCATTACCTTGTCAAGTTGCAGGTTTAAGAAAAATTCAACATTATCAATACTTAGCTAAACATAGTCCAGAAAGAGGTAAAAATGGAAAACCTGCAGAATTACCTGAAATAAAATATGTACTAGGATTGTTCTGTACAGGAAAATTTGACTATAAAGATTTATCAAGAGTATTAGAAAACAAAAATATTGATATTAAAGATGTTATTAAATTCAATGTTGATGGTCCGAACTTTATTGTATCAACAAAAGATAAAGACACTAAAATTAAGCTAAGTGACATGTCATTATCCCCTGGATGTTTAATGTGTCGAGATTTTGATGCACAATTAGCAGATATAAGTTTTGGTGAAAAAGGATCACCTGAAGGAAACACAACAATTATAGTAAGAACAGAAACTGGAAGAGATATTGCAAATTATATTGATTTACAAGAAGAAGTCAAAGTAAAAAATATCCAGAAAATGAGAGAATTTAAAGAGAAAAGGTTTAAAAAAGAGGTTGCTAGAAGAGAAAAAGAAAATCAATACAATTCATATTACTATAATGGGGATTATGGTGGAATAGGTCAAGCACAAAATGGTTTTAACTTTGTAAGATTCAGATCAAACCCTGCAGGATTTTATGATGCTGATGTTGTTATTAAAGTTGCTGAAATTACAAAAAAATATGGTGGGAAAGTTAAACTCACAAATAGGGGAGAATTTGAGATTCACGAAATAGAACCAAAATATTCAGAACCTCTTCTATTAGAATTACGTAAAATCGGATTAATCAATGGGGGAGAAGGGCCTTTAGTACGTTCTACATTGGCATGTCCTGGAAACCAACATTGTATGTTAGGATTAATTGACACTATTGATTTAGCTGAAAAATGTGAAGATAAATATGCAGAAAAACCATTCACATACAAATTTAAAATTGCAGTATCTGGATGTCCTAATAAATGTGTACGTCCACAAGTCACTGATTTTGGTATAAATGGTGTGAAATACCCAATTACAATTGAAGAAAAATGTACAGGTTGTGGAAGATGTCAAGATGTATGTAAAGTAGATGCATTAGAAATACGTGGAGACATTGCAATAACCAATCCTGATATTTGTATAGGTTGCGGAAAATGTTTTAATGCATGTCCAAATGATGCAAAAGATGTTTTATACGAAGGATATTCTTTATATATTGGAGGAAAAGGTGGAAGAGAAATGGTTCAAGGTTCTCAAATGTTTGTAGAATCTGAAGAAGAACTCTTTGAAACCTTAGAAGCAGTTCAAGAAATCTATTCTAAAAATGGTAAAAAGCCTCAAAAAGAACGTTTAGCAGGTACAATGAAACGTATGGGTGTAGCAACATTCTTACGTCAAGTAGAGGAATTTAAAAACCAATCATAAGGAACAGGTTTTATTATACATATAATTCAGAAATTTAGCTAAATTAACTACATCTAAATTGTTATGTTCAATAATAGGGATTAAAGGACCAATATTATTATTTTCATGGAATGTTTCCCAGTAATTAGGTATAAAATTACCGGGAACATCATTAATTCTTTCAATATTAAATATTTCTTTTTCTATTGTTTGTAATTTACAATCAGGTAATGTACCTTTCCAAAAGTTCCGTGCATAATACATTAAATCATAATTAATCAATTCATCAGGGAAATTTATTCTATAATAATTAGCTCTATTTAATATAAATGGGACATCAAAACTTTTACCATTAAAAGTTACAAAAACATCATCTTCATTTAACTGATTTAAAAATTCATAAATTAATGCAGGTTCCTCATTTTTATCACGTAATAAGTATTGGGTAGTAATTATCTCTTTTTTATTTATTTCAGCCATACCAATTAATATTATTGGAACATTACTTAATCCTAAAGTTTCAATATCCATGAATTTAAAATTTTCTCGTGGGATATCACAGGCACATTTTAAAAGATTATTTTTGTTAGAACTATTTTCTTTAATATAATTAATCTTATCTTTAAAATTATCAGTTTCAATATTGCTTAAAACATTTTCAGCTTTACTAGAATATTTAGCATGATTTAATAATGATTGAATATTATTATAACCAGATTTTTTAAGTTTTTCTTCAGTACTTTGACCAATACCTTTAATAATTTTCAAATCACAAGTAACTGAATCAGAATTACTTTCAAGATTAAAATCAGTTTTTTCTTTAGAAACAATTTTTAATGTTTCACCATATTGATTCTCACAGATATTAGTATTTGGAAAATCTTCAAATTTAGTATTTTCATATTTTTTAAGTAATCCATTTTTTAAATCATTATAAAAACTTGAACTACTTTTTTTCCCCTTTTGCATTGTTTCTTTTGAGGGATTTTCACTAGTCAATGAATTAGATAATACTTTATTTAAATATGCTTCGTGTTCTTTTCTACGACTTACCATATTAATCAAAAAAATTTAAAAAAGAGTTAAATTTTTAGTCTTTAGACTTTTTCATATTAAAACTTAAATAATCATAAGGTAATTCGCAGCATGGCACTACATGACGTTCTTTAATTGTAGCATCACCATAAGATTTAATAATTTTAGTAAAACCTTTTTTAATAACTTTTAATTTTTCAGGATCATGTATACGTATACTTCCTATAAAACCAACACTATCCTTTGTATTTAGAATACTTACTTCATCCATTCTGTAAGGTTCATTGTTTTCTTCAAGTAATTTATTAGTTTTACTTATAATATTTTCCCGTATTTCTTTTTTTTCTTCATTGCTTACCATTTATATTCATTTCTCCTTTTTAAAATTATTTTTTTATTTTAAATTTTATTTCAAATCCTGTACCTTCACATTTTTTTTCAGTAATTGTTCCATCTATTTGTTCAATTAAATTTTTTATAATTATAAATCCTAAAGTATGAGGTTCATTGATATTTATTTCTTCAGGTAATCCTATTCCATCATCTGTGTATGTTAATATAAAAATATTATCTTTCATTTCAGTATTAATATTAATATTTCCTTTTACATTATCAGGATAAGCATGTTTCAAGGAATTAAATACTAATTCATTAATTATTAAACCAATAGGGTTTGCATATTTTGAATTTATTTCATCTTCAATTAAATCTACTGTGAATGTTATATTGTCACAATCATATACACTTATTAAACTGGTTAATAGTTTTTTTAAATATTTTTTTAAATTTATATGAATTAAATCTGGGGATTGATAAATTTGTTCATGAATATAACTCATAGCTCTAATTCTTGCATTTGTACTGTTTATGATTTCTTCTGAATTATTAAAATTATATCTTGTATCTAATTGCATTAAACTTAAAATAAGTTGTAAATTATTTTTAATTTGGTTGTTATCTTTTAAATGCTCATCTTCAAAGTAAGAATCTATGATTTTGGGATCATATTTACTTAAATCCTGAACAAAACCTATAAATGATTCAACACCTTCAACATTACTTGTGAAAAATTTACCATAATAATAAATTCTTTTAAGTCTTGATTTAGTTTTCACATAAGTTATTAAATTAAAATCTGAAAAAGTTAGGTATGCTTCTATTTCTTTTTGTTCTAATTTTTTATGTTCTTCTTCATTTAAGTGTTTAGCTATTATGTTCTCTTCAGGATTCAAGCTTTTAGAATCTATTTCTAAAATATTAAAAATTTGTTTTGTCCACATATATTTATTTTTGCTGTCCCAGTAAACATAAGCTACTTGATTTTCTTCTTTAATTAACTTATTTGTTTGACTTTCATTTTTTTTAGTATTTTTGGATTGGATTTCATTTTTTGGGGTTAATATTAAAACATAATCTTTAAATCTTGTTAACTTTTGATTAATAATATTTAATAAATTTTGATTTTCGAAAATTTTTAGATAAATATTAAAATTTTTTCCTTTTAATGTTTGATAAATAATTTTATAATAATAAGTTTCTTCCATATCTTCAAATATATGACTTATTTCTTTATTTGTTAAGTTTTCAAATATATTATCTGTATCCTTAGGATTTTCTGAAAATATTTCATAAAATTTACTTAAACTTGTTGGGTAAAGTATGATAAATTCATCAAGTTTTTCGTCATATTCTAATATATCTAAATCATAATTCATGAAATTGAATAAATTTATTAAATCACTTAAATCCTTTTTCTCCCTTTTTGTTTCTTTCATGTTTGGAATGAAATTTGTAGGCTTAATATACTTCTTACTTAAAGTATTATTTTCAGGATCGTGTATGACTACATTTTTCATTTTAATAGCCTCTTAAATTATTATTATATGTATCTTGTTTAGTTATTACTTTTAATTTATATATAATTTTATATTTGATTTTTGAACAGGTTTATTTTTATTTACTATTTTAATATAAGTTTAAAACAATTTTTAGCAATTACAAACTATTTTGTTATATTTAATAATAATTCATTAGCTTCCATATGTGATGGGTTGCTTTTTATAGCTTTTTTAAGAAAATTTACAGCCCCATATTTATCATCTTGTTTATTTAATATGGCACCTATAAGATATAAAGCATTAGAGTTTGTTTTATCTTCATTCAATATATCATTACAAATTTCTTTTGCATAAGTTAAATTATTACTTTTATAAAAGTTTAATGCTTCATTATACTTTGATTTATCTGAATTTATTTTTTCTAGTTTTGATTTGTAATCATTCTTATCTGCTGTTGTTTGTTTTTTAGTCTTTTTTAAATGTGATTTAGTTTTTTGTCCCATTTCATGATACATATAATTAAGGATTGTTTTTGTAGCTTTTTTATGCAACGGTTTGTTATCATTTCCACATTTAGGTGAATAAATACAAGAAGGACAACCTTCTTCACATTCACAATTATCTAATAAATCTTTTGTACTCTTAACTAAATCTTTAAATACTTCTATTGCTTTTTTAGTAATCCCAATTCCGCCTTCATAAGCATCATATATGAAGATTGTAGCTTCTTGTGTATCTTTATGATAATTAGTACTTAATCCTCCAATATCAAATCGATCACACATAACATGTAAAGGGAATAATCCAATTAAAGCATGTTCTGTTCCATGTAAACCTCCAGCAAACACTTCTTCATCATCAAATGTATCTTCTAATTTATTTTTTATACTTTCTGGTATGGTGAACCATAACCCTTTAGTTCTAAAATTTAATGGGGGTAAATCTAAAATATAAGAACCTACAGTTTTGCTGAATTGAATTTTCTTGTATCTATGATAATCTTCGGATACTTCTAATTCACCATAATGCACTGTTAAGTCTCCAAATTCTTCTCTTTTAATTTTACTTATAATATTAATATTCACACTTTTTAAAACACTAGTATGATAATTAACTTTATGTTTTATTACATTCACATAATGACTTTTAAGATTCACATTATCTACAATGTAAGTTTCACCCTTATTTATTAAAACTGCACCGGGATGTGCTTCTCTATACATTTGAGAACGTTCCATTACTTCTAAAAGTTTATTATTATTCATAACTTTAAAAGAATCATTACTTAATTGATTAAGTGAACAAGTAAAACTTGGACTATCATCATAAGGGTAAGTATATAAACCATTAGTAACTGTAATTTCTTTTTCTTTAACTAAATCATTTAATATTGATTTTGTTGCATTAAAATATTCTTCTGATTCTTTAAAATCAAATGGTAATTCATTTGCTGCACATATTAAATGAGATTTAATTAACATAGGGTTATTTAAATCTATAACTACATTTTCATGAGGTTTATCAAAGAAAAATTCAGGGTTTTTCATAAAATATTGATCTAATTGATTTTCAAATGCAACTAATATGACCAATGATTTATTTGTTCCTCTACCAGCACGTCCGCCTTGTTGCCATACGCTAATCATTGTTCCAGGATAACCACTTATAACAACTGCATCTAATGAACCAATATTTATTCCTAATTCTAAAGCATTAGTGCATGTTACTCCTAAATATTTTCTAGATTTTAAACCATCTTCTATTTCTCTTCTATCTTCAGCTAAATATCCTGCTCTATATGCTGTAATCTTATTAGTCAATTGCTTTTTATATGTTAACATATCATTTTTAGCCCACATTGCAATTAATTCAGCAATTTTACGAGAAATAGTGAAACATAAAGTTTGAACATTTTTTAATAATAAAAAAATAAAAATATATTCTGTTTCTTGATGAATACTGGGAGCATCATCATTTTTTTTCCCATTTCTTTTTTTGTAAGGATTATACAAGATAAAATCTTTATCACCACTTGGTGAAGTGTCCTCACTGATTAATGTAAATTTTTCACCAGTTAATCTTTCAGCTAATTCTGTAGGATTTGCTAGAGTTGCACTACTTAAAATAAATTGCGGGTTACTTCCATAAAAATTACAAATTCTTTTTAATCGTCTAATAAGAAATGCAACATTGGATCCAAATATTCCTTTATAATAATGAGATTCATCAATCACAATAAATTTGAGGTTACTGTAAAAACGTTTCCATTGATGGTGCCAAGCAAGAATATGGTGTAATTGGTATGGGTTGGTTAAAACTATTCTAGCTTTTTGTCTAATCCCATATCGTGAACTTTTAGGTGTATCTCCATCATATGTTGCTGGTTTAAAATCCATTTTTAAACCTTTTTCTAGTTTTTTAAGAACATCTAATTGATCATAACTTAAAGCTTTCGCAGGGTATATGTATAAAGCTGTAGCATTTTTATCATTATATAATTTTTCTAAAACAGGAATGTTAAAAGCTAAAGTTTTACCAGATGCTGTAGGTGTTGTTATTATTATATTTTCACTATTTCGAATGTGTTTTATACTTTCTGCTTGATGTTTATATAATTTAATATTTTTACTTTCAAAGTATTCAATAAAATTAAGGTCTAAATTATCTACTTTCATGTATTCTGCTTTTTTTCCTGGTATTGTTTCAATATGGGCAATTTTATCTTTGAAACGAATATCTTCTTTAAATTTATCTACAGCAGTTTTTTTCATAATAACCCTAAATAATTTTCTTATTTAATACTTTAAAACTTATATTAATTCTTTTATAATAATGTAATATCTATATTTTTTATTATATTAATATTATTCCATGCTTATTCGGTTTATAGATGTATTGTTTATTTTTAAAATGATTACTTTTTTTTTGCTCTTAGGAAATTTATTTATAATTTAAATTACTTAATAATTAATTATTAAATAAAAAAACATACATAAATGAAAACAATTAAAAAAAATTTCATTTAAGTTAAAAGGGGAAATTATAATTTTATGATAACTTATAGTCAATTTAAAAATATTGTCGTAGAAGATTTAAGTAGAGATATTAATTCAAATATTGAACAAAATAAGGCAATAAGTTCTAATTTAAATGATTCTTTATTTTTAGTTGCAGGTCCGGGTAGTGGGAAAACAACAGTTATTGTTCTTAAAATTTTAAAATACATTTTTGTTGATGATGTTAAACCTGAAGAGATTCTTGCAACAACATTTACTAAAAAAGCAGCTAATGAATTAAGTTCTCGTATTCTTAGTTGGGGACAAACAATAAAAGATGTTATCATAAATAAAATGTTAATTGCTGATGATGATATTTTACGTAAATTAGTTAGATTAGACTTAAATCAAATATTAACAGGTACATTAGATAGTATTGCTGAAGAATTAATGAGAATCCATAGGGATCCTGGAACAAAACAGCCGGTAGTCATTGAAGATTTCATCACTCGAAGTGTTATGTTAAATGTAGGTTTATTTAAAAATGAACGTTATAAAAATAAAGATTTACAAAAGTATCTAGCTAGTCTTCTAGGGAGAGATGTTTTAACAAATCCTTCTAAAATGAGTGAAATTCTCTTAAGTATTAAAGATAGATTATATTATGATTTGATTGATTGGGATAAAATACAGCATGATGTTAATTCAGAAGGTTCAAAGGTTGCTTTAAACTGTATACGAAATTATGTTAATGAATTAGAAAATCGTAACATGTTAGACTTTGTAATGTTAGAATATCGATTTTTAAAACGCTTGAAAAATAATAAATTAAATATTTTTTTAAATAATGTTAAGATTTTATTAGTTGATGAATATCAAGACACAAACTTGCTTCAGGAAAAAATTTATTTTAAAATAGGTAATCATGCTATAAAAAATAATGGAAATATTACAGTAGTTGGGGATGATGATCAATCTTTGTATCGTTTTAGGGGCGCAACTGTTGATTTGTTCACAGATTATAAAAAAAGAGCAGCTAAATCATTAAATACTGAAATTATTGAAATAAATTTAAAAAATAATTATCGTAGTAGTAAAGATATTGTTAATTTATGTAATGATTTTGTGGAATTAGATTCACATTATCAAGAAGCAAGAGTAAAAGAAAAACCCCAAATTAAATTTGCAAGAGAAGATATGAAAAATATCCCAGTTTTAGGAATGTTTAGAAATAATGGGGAGAAATTAGCAGCTGATTTAAGTAAATTAATTAAAAACTTAGTAGAAGGAAAAGAAGTAGAATTACCAGTTAAAAGGGTTTTAACCTCTAAAAATTCTGAAAGAATTAGTAGTGATGATGCAGATATTGCATTAAATAGTCGTAAATTAAGTATGGATTTAGCAAAAGATAAAGAGTCTATTAAATTACAGTTAGATCCTAAAAATGGTTCTCCTTCAGATATTGCTCTTTTAACTTACTCTCCAAAAGAAAAAAATAGTAATGGTTATCTTTTCCCTTACTATTTAAAAAAACGCTTAGAAAAATTAAAAAATCCAATTGAAGTTTATAATCCAAGAGGGCAAGATTTACAGGGAATTCCCTGTGTAAAAATTTTCTGTGGTTTAATGTTGGAATGTATTGATCCTGCAGGCAAAGTCCAAAAAAGTATTCATAAAATTCCTACTATAGCAAATCATAATATGCGACAATGGAGGAAAGCTGCACTAGAATATGTTGATCAATCACCTGAACCAAATAAGCCTATTTCTTTAAATGATTTTTTAACACATTGGCAAGCAAGAATACCATTTAAATTAGATAATTGGCCTGATAGGGCTAGTTTGATAGATCTTGCATATAAATTAATTACTTGGGTACCAGATTTACAGGATGATGTTGAAGGTTTAGTTTATTTAGAAGCTATAACAAAAACAATAACTCAAACAGGATTTTTCAATGAATATAATGCACATATTATATTTGATGCTAAAGGTGAAATTGAAAGTAAAAGTATTAATGAAGCAATTTGGAATATTTTTATACCTATATCTATGGGTGGGGTAAGTATTGATGAATCTTTATTATATACATTACCTGAAAATCGTTTGAATATAATGAGTATTCATCAATCAAAAGGATTAGAATTTCCACTTGTTATTGTTGATGTGGGATCTAGATTTAATAAAAATCAAGCAAGCACTAGTCAATTCAGATTTCCCAAAAAACAACCTAAAAATGAAAGTTTAGAAGATAAAATCAGATCTTTTAGTACAATAGGTGAATCTAAACGTAATGTTGTTGATCGTAATTTTGATGATTTAACAAGATTATATTTTGTAGCTTTTTCTCGTGCAGAAGATGTTTTAATTCTTATTGGTTTGTATCCTAATATTGATGGGTACATGACAAAAAGTACACATAAAACAATTCCAAATGTTGCCTTAGGATGGAGTCGAGATGAAGAATACATTGGTTTTAATGAAATATATTTAATATAAAGATATTTAATGGAGGGAACTAACTTATGAAGTTATCATCAAGAAGTCAAGCATTTATAATGCCGGAATATAATTTAACAGGAGATTTGCTAAGTTTTTTAACATGTAACCTACAATATCGTTATCAAAACAAGGCAACTTTACCTCCAAGTAAACCAGTACAATTATGGTTTGGTGAATTTATTCATGGGATAATGGAAGAAGCATACTTAAAATATAATGATGCTCATAAAAGTTTCCCATGGGATTGGAAAAAAGATATTAGGCCATTAGAGGAATTAATTGATAAAAGATTACAAGTTAGAGGTTTATATCCCCCTGAAAAATATTACTGTCATTTTACTCATCCTAATAATAATCAAGCTCAATGTAGTACTAATCAACATCCTCATAAATTATTATATAGTTTTCGTGCAGAAACTGCAATAAATAAATTAGGACCATATTTATTTCCCTTAATAGATAATGCTGAAATATTACTTAAAGGTATGAGGACTATGCCTAATTATAAAGATGGGTACAGTAGGAGTAATTATTATAGTATTAATGGGGTTATTGATGTTTTAAGCAGTATAAAGATAGAGGAGAATATTAAACCTCAAAAAAGCTTAGATGAGTATAAACAAAAAAACATAATATTAGAATATTTATTTAAAGATGAAGATTTTCAAAATAATATAAAGAAAATTTCATCAGATAAATATGAAATTATTATAGATTATAAAGGAATGAAAAGACCACCTTTAAATAGCAAAAATTGGCTTCGTCATAATTGGCAAATACAAACATATGCATGGTTAAGAAGCATGCAAGAAGGTAGTAAACCTGTAGCTGCAGGTATTATATTTTATTTAAATGAGTTAGCACCTTCTAATGAAGATTTACAACTTATTCAAGAAGATTTAAAAAATAATTTATCCGATGTATCAGGTCATAGTAGGGATGAAAATTTAATTAAACAATGGGATGTAAGTAAAAAATATCCAAAACTGTCTGAAAAGTTTATGATGGATAGATGTGTTAGAATCATTCCTATTAAAGATAAATCTATTAATTTCGCTTTAGAAAAATTTGATGAAGTAGTGGAGGATATTGAAAATAGTACTATCTGTGAATTAGCGGGTAAAAATATTAAACAATCTTGGAAAGCAGATGCAGATGAGAGAACTTGTAATGCATGTGATTTTAAAACTTTTTGTGATAAACATAAACTTGAGGAAATGACAATACCTTAAATATTTTTTCTTTTTATTGTTTCAAATAACTTTTTTTTAAATAAATTTTTTAAGAATAAAAGAGCTTATAGTATACTATGAAAATTTTATATTTTAGTGGGACTGGAAATAGTTTATATGTAAGTAAAAAAATTGGGGGAGAACTATTAAGCATTCCACAATTAATTAAAAATAATCAATATAAAATTGTGGATGACCTGGTTGGTATTATTTGTCCGGTTTATTGTATGACAATGCCTAACCTTGTAAAAGAATATTTAACACAAGTTGAAATTAATTGTGATTATTTATTTGTAATAATGACTTATGGATCCTCACATTTTAACTCTTTATCTGATGTTACACAAGTATTAAATAAAAAAGGATTAAGAATTAATTATTCTAATTATGTTTTAATGGTGGATAATTTTATACCTTCATATGATATTAAAGAGCAAAAAGAGTTGCATGATAATAAATCAATAGCTTTAGAAGTCAATAAGATTAAAGAAGATATATTTCTTAGAAAAAATTATCAACCTTCTATTAATAAAGTTAGAGATAAAGTCATGGAATTGGTTTATAAGATAATTTATAAAGTATTTTTACGATTTGCAGTTAATTTATATTTTGATTATGAATCATGTAATCAATGTAAAGTATGTTATAATATTTGTCCTAAAGGTAATATTGAATTAAAGGATAATATTCCATTTTTCAATGATAATTGTGCTTATTGTTTAGCTTGTATTCAAAATTGTCCAAAAGGTGCTATTCATGATAAACGAGAAAAAAATTCAGAACATTTTAGAAATCCTAATGTTAAACTTTCAGAATTAATTCAGAGCAATAACCAAAATTAATATAATAGGAGATTTTTTTCAATGAAAACTTTATATTTTACTGGAACAGGGAATAGTTTATATTTAGCAAAGCAAATTGGTGGAGAATTGTTTAGTATTCCCCAATTAATAAAAGATAAAACTTATAATATTGAAGATGATGTAGTTGGGTTTGTAGTACCATGTTACTATTATACCTTACCTCGTTTAGTGGAAAAATATATTCGACAAGCTAATATAAAAGCAGATTATGTATTTTTAATATTAAATAATGGTGGTGGAGGTATTGTGGCTGCAATGACAATTATTGAAAATTTGTTTAAAGAAAAAGGGTTCACTCATTATTATTTAAATAAGATTGTTATGGTTGATAATTTTCTCCCATGCTATGATATGATTTATGAAAAAAAAGTAAAAAACAATCAACTTTTAGAACCTGAAATCACGAAGATTAAAGAGGATATTCATAATAAACTAGAATTCAATATAGATGAACCTATTAAAGATTATCATAACCTTCCAGAATATAATTTAAATGAATTACACATGGATCAAATTGATGAAGATTATACTATTGACTTAGATTCATGTAATGGTTGTGGAATTTGTGTTAAGGTTTGCCCTGTTGGAAATATAAAATTAGAAAATACTATTCCAAATTTTTTTCACTACTGTGAATGGTGTATGTCTTGTATTCATAATTGTCCTAAAAGAGCTATTCATATTAAAAATGAAATAAATGATGAAAGATTCATTAATTCTGATATAAGTTTAAATGAGATTATTAGAAGTAATGAACAATAAATAATTAAAAAAGAGAGATTTAGGGATATTTTTTTTAAAATTTTCCCATTAATAAAAAAATTTTTTTTATAAATCTAATTCTAAAACTATAGGGGAATTTTTAGTTGAAGTGATATTAGTTAAAATTTCACTTTTATCCACTTTTTCTTTTAAAGATTTACTTACATATGCGTAATCAAATCTACTACCATTATTTTCTTCTCGTGCTTTATCTGATTTCCAATTTGTATATACTGTTTTTTCAGGGTTAGAGTTACGGTAAGTGTCGATGTAATTGTAGGATTCTAATTTATTGAAAAATTCACGTTCTTCATCTGTAAATCCTGGTTTTTTATTGGTATTAGCTGTGTCTATTTCATTATGTGCCATATTGAAATCGCCAATAATGATTACATTTTCATTTTCTAATTTTTTTGCAAGTGTTAAGATCTCTTTAAAGAATGATACTTTTTCATCCATTTTGTCTTTGTTTCCAGCACCTGTTGGTCCGTATACTTGGATGATAGTAAAATTTGGATATTTAATGTTTGCAAATCTTCCTTTTGTAACATCTTTAGGTTTGTTAATGAATTTTTTAATAGTTTTAGGTTGAGATTTACTGAAAATAGCTAAACCGGCAGATCTGTTAGTTTCTCCAGGTATGCAGTTAATAGTATATTCATTATTTTCTGTTAATTTTTTATTTAATTGATTGTATTGTGCTCTTGTTTCTTGGAATAAGATTATGTCAGGTTCTTCTGCATATATTGGTTCTAATTCTCCGTTTTTGAATCGTGTTCGTAATCCATTTGTGTTCCATGAAATGATTTTAGTTTTTACCATTCTTATCTACCTAAATTATATTATAAATAACATATTATTTTATATTTATATTTTAATACTTATACTAGTTAAGTTACTTAAGTATATTAAATGTTTTCATTATTTTTTTACAATATTGCTAATTTACCTGCTGTTGTAATTTTTAATTTATTTTTTTGAATTAAGTTTAAATTTCTTAATTCTCTTATATGGTGGTATATCATTCCTTCAGATAAATTTAATTCATTTGAAAGTGTTTGTAATGTTTTATTTTCATTTGTTAACTGTTCAAGTATCTTTATTTTATTTTTGGTTAAATGATATCTTAATACGGGTAAATCAACTATTCCGCCTTTTCTATTTATTGCTACAATTCTTTTAACAATTTTAAATCTTGAATATGCACCATAGGATAAGCAGAAACTATATTCACTGTGTTCGGTTATGTGCATTATTACCTCCTTGCCTAAGGAGTGTTCTTTATCAACTATTTCTGTGATGGTTTTACTATTTTCAATAATATCATTTTTGTCAATAAATGTTTTTTTGATTTGTATTTGTCTTCCGAAGGTATTTGCAATAAAATTGGATGTTTCCTTTACTTTTTCATCATTTTTATGGGGTGTGATGAAAATCACTGTTTTAGGTTGAACTCCTTTAAGGAGAGTTTCTATCTGTTTTATGTCTGTTTCTACAGTTATTATCGTGAATTCCATTTTTATTCAGCCTCTTTTGTTTTTATTTATATCCTCTTTGTACTGTTTTTAATTTTATATTAATTATTATATTTTTTAATGTTTATATATTTTTTTTCTTTTTATTATTATGATTTTATGAATATTATTATAAAATTTTAATCAATTCGTGTATTTTTGAACTTTTATATTTTTTTAAATTTGATATTTTTTTCATAATTTTTTAGCTTTTTTAGAATAAAATATTTAAAAAAAATTTTTTAATACTTAATAATAATTTTTAATGGAATGTGTTTTCCACCACTATTAACTAATTAAATTAAAATTTTATAAAAATTATTAATATAAAATCTTTAATTGTTATAATATTGTTTGTTAAAATGAACATTTATTAATGATTTTTTTATTTACTCTTATAAACAATAAATATTAAATACTTCTTAAAATATATAAATAAAACAATTTAAAGTATAAAAAAACTAGATTCAGGAGACAATCACATATGGTGGAATATGATAAAAAAGAAAATACAAAAATAGCACAAAACTTTAAAAATATTTTAAATTTAGATTCAGAACCAGTTGCAATAAAATTTGTATTAAAACCTGAAGAAGTTCCAAATGATATTGAAAAAATTGAAGAACCTCTCCGTCACTGTGAAATGGTTAAATTAGCTTCTAAAGGAAAAACTTTCTATGCAAGCAAAGATGAAGAAAAATGTAAAGGAGGATCAGCTGCATTAGGTTTAGAAGACTTACCTCCAAAAATTGCAAGTGGAGAATTTTATGTAAATCTTGGAGGATTTAAAGACACTGAATCTGCTAAAGCCACATTAAATGCTTTACCAACAATGAAAGTTAGAAATTATGGTTTGTTATATGCGCCTTTAGAAACAGCAACATTTGCACCTGATGTTGTAGTGATCTTTGCAAAACCAGTTCAAGCAATGAAAATATCCCAAGCAATTATATATGAATTAGATGATCGTGTCAAAGCAGACTTTGCAGGAATCCAAAGTATATGTGCAGATGCAGTTTCAAAACCAGCATCTACAGGAAATGCAAACATAACACTTGGATGTAATGGAAGTAGAAAATATGCAAAATTAGCGGATGATGAAGTAACCGTCGGTTTAAGCACTAAAAATATTGAAAAAATTACAGAAGCATTAATAAAATTAAATTAAAAAAAATATATAATGAAGGATTTAGTTATGACTGAAAAAATAGATGAAATGATAGAACGTATGCAAAATGATTATATCAAATTTGTACGATTACAATTTGTAGATATCCATGGAGTACCAAAAAGTATAGCATTACCATCTAAACCAGAAGAAATGGAATCATTATTCTATGATGGTTTATTATTTGATGGATCTAGTATAGAAGGATTTGCAGATATATCTAGTAGTGATTTATTATTAAAACCTGATATAAATACATACAGTCCACTCAGTTGGAGACCGGAAGAATCTGCTACATGTAGATTTATTTGTGATATTTGCACCTCTGATGGTGATCCTTATCCTGGAGATCCTAGAAGTTTACTTAAAAATGCTTTAAAGGATTTAGATAAAAAAGGATATACTTATAATATTGGTCCTGAACCCGAATTTTATATTCTTGATGAAGATAATTTAGGTTATCCTATTCCTTCAGATAATGCAAGTAATTTTGATGTTGATCCTGCAGATAAAGGTGTTGATTTCCGTCGTGAATTGTCTTTAAACCTTGAAGAATTAAATTTTAAAATTGAAGCAAATCATCATGAAGTCGGTCCAGGTCAAAATGAAATTTCATTCAAATTTGATGATGCTTTAATAACAGCTGATGCAGTAATAACTTATAAACAAGCTATAAAAGCAATAGTTAATAATATTGCAGAATTTAATAATCAAAAATATAGTGTAACATTCATGCCAAAACCTTTCAATGGAGTAGAAGGCTCTGGTATGCATTGTCATCAAAGTTTATTTAAAAATGGTAAAAATGTTTTTGCTGATCCTGATGCAGAATATGGTTTAAGTGACAAAGGATTATACTTTATTGGAGGATTATTAAAACATGCGTTCCCTCTTACTGCTATTACTAACCCTACAGTTAACAGTTATAAACGTCTTGTTCCAGGTTATGAAGCTCCAGTACATATTAGTTATGGATTAAAAAATCGATCTGCTTTAATTCGTGTTCCTGCAGCATTTGGGGAATCTACACGTATTGAATATCGTTCACCTGATCCAACTTGTAACCCTTATCTTGCATTCACTGCTATGTTAGCTGCAGGTATGGATGGAATTAAAAATAAGATAGAACCTGGAGAACCAGTTAATTATAATCTTTTCGAGTTATCTGAAGAAGAATTAGAATCTAATGGTATTAATCCTTTACCTGCTAGTTTATGGGAAGCTTATCATAGTCTTGAAAATTCAGAATTGTTAATGAATGCTCTTGGTCCTCAAATTGGTAATAAATTTTTAGATGCTAAATATGCAGAGTGGGATGATTATCGGGTTCAAGTATTCAATTATGAGCAAAGAAAATATTTAGATATTTAAATAATTATAACAATTAATAAAAGGATTAAGAATTATCCTTTTTTAAACTATTTTTTTGGATTAATTTTTATTAGTTTTTATATTAAAGCTATTTTTTTGATTTGTAATCTTTTTAGGTATCTAATTTCATTATTAGTAAAGTTTATATACTTATTTTAATCAAATATTAATTATACAATTAAGATTATCTAATAGATTAAGATTATTTGGTGATAAAAATAAATAAATCTTTTAATATTATTAAAGATGCATTAACTTATCCATTATTTAATTGGAAAAAGATGTTAGTTTTAAGTGTTTTGAATTTAGTAATAACATTAATAGCTATATCTCCTGAGTTAAATGGTAATGGTAATTTAATATTGAGTCTTATAACATTGATTGTTGGTTTTATTTTATCCTTTTTAATTGTTGGGTTTCATGTTAGTATGATAGCTCATACAGTTCATGGGTATAATAATGCACCTAATTTTAATTGTGTTAAAGATTTTCAAAATGGTGTGGGATTTGTATTATTAAGCTTTTTGTATTGCTTAATTCCTATTGTAATAATAGTCCTTGTTGCATTTGTTACTGGATTATTGGATCATATTTTACAAATAGGTTCTTTTATAATGAAGAATACTATTGTATTAGTTAATACAAATCTTTTACCTGATGAATTAATTGCTAATACAATTTCTAGGTTAGGAATAACTGCAGTTGTTAGTTTTATTGTTATGTTGTTTGCTCTTTCATTATTTTATATTGGATTAACTAGATTTGCAAGTATGGATAATATTATTAAGGGAGTTGATTTAGGTACTATTGTTAACACAATTGATGGAATCGGAACAAAGTTTTATTTAATGTGGTTTGTATTGGTTTTAATAATTTCATTATTATTAATTTTTATAAGCTTTTATTTGTTTAGATTTTTATTTTTTGGGGGATTAATTGTTGTTTTATTAATAGTTCCTTATATGATAATGTTTTTAGCTAGATCTATTGGATTGATTTATATGGAAGTTTAATTTAAAGTTAAATTTTATTTGGAAGTGGATATTATGGGAGTTTTAGATATACTGGTGGATAGTTTAGATTATCCATTGAGAGATTGGAAAAAGTATCTAATTTTAGGTATTTTTTTATTTATTATGCGTTATGTTGAAACATTTGCAAGTATTAGACCTATTAGTCTTTTAGTAATGTTTATTGTTTTAATTTTGGAAATTGTTATTTTTGGTTATATTTGTAGTGTGATTGCTTCTGCTATTAGACATAAGAAAGATATCCCTAGTTTTTCTTTTGTAGAAAATATTGTTGATGGTTTGAAATATTTAGTTCTTGGGATTGTTTATACAATTATTCCATTTGTTCTTTTCTATGTAATGTTAATTTCTTCTGGTAGTAAGAGTGCTATAATTCAATTACTTCAAGCTTCAAATCCTTACTTTACAGTATTAGGTTTCCCTACTGGGGATTTATTTAGTGGATTTATTAATGGTATTACTCAATCATCTTACATTATGACATTTATTATCCTATTCATTTTAGGTTTAATTTTTTCATTTTTCTTTGTAATGAGTTTATCTAGAATGGTTGATACTGAAAGTTTAAAAGAAGCTCTTAATTTCCGTGCTGTTCTTAAAACTATGAAAACTATTGGATGGGGTACTTATATTACTTGGTTCATTGTTATATCTTTATATTTAATAATGTTTGGTTGTATACGTATTCTTTTAGGTCTTATTCCTTATGTTGGCTTATTAGTGGCATGTTTAGTTATTTTCCCTTACACAATTTTATTTGCTAGTCGCGCTATTGGTTTAGTTTATAAACAAACTAAATATGTAGGAGCTTTAAACAGTGATATTGATCCAAATGATGAGTTAAATCAAATGTCTATATTAAAGGAAAAAGAAGTTTTACGTCAAAAGAATTTAAAAGAAAGTGCTGAAAAACAAGATTCTGCTATAAAACAAACTCAAAACTTAAGAAAACAAGGTATTAATTATTCTCAAGATAAAAATGTTAATGTTAAAAAACCTATAGGTAAAGTTATTCATCCTAAACCTAAAGGAGAAGTTGTTTATCCCGAATCTAAGGGAACTATTATTAGTTCTGATGTTGAGAATGATGATGTTTCTGAGGATGAAATTAAACCTGAAGGTAAAGTTCTTATAAATCCTATTGATGGTTCTGAACTTTTAATTAAAGAACCAATTAAGGGATCTATTGGTCCTGTTAAAGATGATGTAAAAATTGATGAATCATCCATTAAAAAAGAATTTATTACAGTTGATGATAAAGAATTATCATCTAAAAAAGCTAAAGAGGATGCTTTTAAAGAAATTCAAAATTTGATTTCTGATGAGGATTCTAATCCTGAGGATATAATAGCTAAACTTCAAAAGAGTGAGGAAGATAAAAAGAAAGATTAAAAGTTTTTCAATAGTATTCTCTTCCTTTTTTTAATTTTTTATTATTTTATATTCTTGTCCAAATATTTTTTCTACTGGTTTTTTCAAAATTTTTTCAGTTTTTATTTTTGGTTTATTAATTTGTTTTGTTTTATCTTCATTAAATTTTTTCAATAATGTATTTAATTGTTTTTCTTCATTGGAGTTTAAAATATTTTTTAATATATTTGTCCAATTATTTTCATGTTTAATTAGACTATTTAAGGTTTCTTCTGATTTTTGGGTTAATATTAAATCTTTTTTTCTCTGATTCTCATGATTAGGTATACGGTTTATGTATTTGTTTTTTTCTAATTTTCTTATTGATCTAGTTATGCTTGATTCATTTATATTATAAATTTCAGATAAATCTTTTTGATTAACTTTAGGATTATTTTTAATTGCAAGTAATAATTTTAATTGTTCATAACTAATTTCATATTTATTTATTTCTTCTTTAAGGTAGTTTTGGTGTTCTTCTTGGATTTCTTTGATTAAAAATATAGTTTCATTCATTTTAAAAGTGTTTTTAAATATTTCTTTTTCTTTTTTAGTTTTCATATTTTTTTTACTACCTTAAATTTTTTTTCCTTTGATATTTTAATCCTAAATAAGATTTAGAAAATTATTTTCTATATTTATAGAGATTAAATTTATATATTTTAATTTATATAATTATGTAGTGATATTTAATATTCTATTTAATTTTAAATTAATCTAAATTAATATTTAATTTTATAAAGTTATTAATAATTTAAATATAGAATTAAAATAGATTTTTTTTTAGAATATATTAGTATCATAATATTAGGAATTAAAGATTATAAAATTATTATTAAAGGGATTAATTTGAGAGCTGCAGTAATTGGTTTAGGAGTAGAAGGAAAAAAAGCCTTTGAATCATTATTACGTAATAATTGGAATGTTTATGCATCTGATTTATCAACAAAGTTAAATTTAGAAAATATGAACTTACCTGTTGCGGATATTAACCTATTATCTAAAGAAAAACGTTTAAGTTTTATAATAGAAAATGCGATGATAGATTTAGGATTTATTAATCAAGAAGAAATAGATAATTGTGATGCTGTAGCAATTAGTCCAAGCATGTTCGGTACAGAACTAGCAAACAAATATCAAAAACAAGGAAAACTCTTATGTGATGTATTGACTAAACATAGAGAAATATTCACTATAGGAATAACTGGAACAAATGGTAAAACCACAACTGTAACTATGATACGTAAAATCCTTGAAAAAGCAGGATATAATGTATTAATAGGTGGAAATGGTGGTGGTGGATTTGAAGGTTATTACGATTTAATTCTCGAGGCGGAAAAAGGGGATTATGATGTGATGTTAATAGAAGTATGTGACATGACATTAGATTTTTGTAATTACTGTTTTGACTTTGATATTGTTGGTTTAACCAATATTGGTAATGACCATATGAATGTGCATAAAAGTATTGAAAATTATAAAAATACTGTTAAAAATTTTTTTAAAGGAAAAGAAGTATTTATTAGTAAATATCAAGATTTTAAAGATGAATTTGAATCTTCAGCTCGTGAAACTAACTATTTTAAAGAAACTGAATATCCTTTACAATTATTTGGTAACTTCAATAAATTAGATGCTGGGTTAGCTTCAGCAATATCTAGAAAATTAGGAATAGATGAACCAATCATAAAAGATACTTTGGAAAATTTTCAACCTGTAGAAGGAAGATTAAAAGTATTACATTTAAATGATTGTGATATATTTATTGGTAAATCTGACAATAGTAGTGCAATACATAGTATATTGGAAGAAAAAGATTTTCACGCTATATTTATTGGAACACCAAGAGTTAATGAAGAGGATCGTTTAGATATATTAAATGAAGTAGTTAATCATAATCCTGAAGTTATAGTATTATTCCCTGGATTAGAAGATACAATAGATTTTGCTAAAATGAGATTACAGTCTTTAAATTATAATGGAAGAATTGAAATTGCAAATAATTTAGATGAAATTGTAGCATTAGTAGCGGAATTTAGTTTTGAAGATGCTATCTTTATTGGTGGAAATGGTCAGGATGCAATAATACAAATACAAATACGTTTAGAGGAAATAATTGAATCAATAAATAATTCATTTTAATTTAAAATAATTATTAAAATATAAGGAAGTGAATAAAATTAGTTTAAAAAGACTTTGGAAAAAGAATGCATTTAAGATATGTTTAGGACTTTTACTTATCTGTCTAATATTAACACCATTTAGTTTTGCTCATACAAACTCTTTAAGTACTGGTGATGTTAGTAATTTATTAAAAGTTGAAAATGGATCTACTGTTTATAGTGGAGATACAATAATTGATGAGAATAATATTAATAGATATCCAGTAGCTATTAATATCCAATATTTAACTGATCGAATTATTAATTTAGATTTATTAGGAGCGGCTTATTCTTTTGCTTCAGGAACTGTTCCGATGCCTACAGAAGATGTAGTTAAAGGTAATGTTACTGATACTGGTAGTGTATCAGATTTTGATGGTCCAGGGTATGTTGCTATTGAAAATAATTCTATTGTTGTTCATTCTCCTGATGATTTTGTATGGGGATATAATGAGCCTTATACTCAAGCTGTAAAAACTGATAATGGTGTGGATATTGTTAATAATTTAACTGGTGAAACAGTTAAGCATGTTAATGAAAATGATATGAGTAATGATACTTTACCTCATGATTTTAGTAGTGTTGATCAAATTAAATCTTGGTATAGTTATGCTAAAGTTGGAGCTAAATATAATCTTGAGTATGGTGTTGGGGATTTAAGTGATGGAAGAGCTTTCATGACTCCTGAAGAAGTTAAAAAAATACCTGCAGCATATAATTATTCAAATGTTCATGGTGGTGGAGATACTGTAATGATTTATACTACTCCGAATAGTACTTATCATGAAGTAACTAATTCTTACACTTATCTTGGTAGTCACCCTCAATATAATGATGCTAATCGTGCATTAAATGCTAAACAGTTTGTTAAAGCTTGGAATAATACTATAATTCCGGCTAATTCACAAGGTTCTGGACGTTCTGATGTTAGTTTTAGTTCAGTAGTTGAACCTGATGCTGAATCTGGTACAGCTACACATGGAGTATGTCCTCCAGCTAGAACATTACGTTCTACTGTTATGTCAATTGGAGCTCCTTTGCCTGTAGGTATGGCTTCTGATGAAGATGCTGTATTATTTGGTTATAATCCAGCGACTGGTATTAAAGTTACAAATCCTTTAGATTATCCAGTTAAAATTACAATGTGGACTGAAGGGGATGGAACTGATATGAAAATTTGTTGTTCAGCTCAAGAACTTATTCCAAATAATGTAACTGTTAATGATACTAATACAACTAGTATTTCTGTTGAAACTTCAGGAGATTAAATTAAAAAATTATTTAAATAAAATTTTAATTATAGGATTTTAATAGTTATGGTAAATGTTTCAGTTATTGTTACTGCTGCGGGTAAAAATTCTCGTATGAGAGCAGATCAGTTATCATCTAATGTTCCTTTAAAAAATAAGTTAACACTTCCTCTAAAAAAACATGATGGAACATTAACAAATGTAATAAGTGAAACATTAAACCATATATTATCCTGTAAAGTAGACCAAATAATTTTAGTAGTTGGATATTATAGTGATGAAATACTAAAATCAATTAATGATATTGATGATGATAGATTAAAAATTATAGAAAACAAACCACATGATGTGGGTTTATCAGTATCATTACTTAATGGTCTAAAAAATACTAATTCTGAAATTGTTTTATGTACAACTGGTGACCAACCTACAGTTACAACAAAAACATATAACAACATTATAAATCATATTCTTCAATCTAAAGACCCTAAACATACTATTTCTATATTAAGACGTAGGGAAAAAGGTAAATTAAATTCACCTGAAGGATTAGGAATGCCATTTGCAGCAAATAGGTTAGAATTAATTAAATACTTAAAAACAGAGAATGATAACCTAAACCCAATATTGCGTAAAATATTCGCAGATGGGTATGAATTTTATGGCATAGAAGAGAATAATCCTTTAGAACTTGTAAATATAAACCATTTAAAAGAATATAAAACTGTCTATGACAATTATTAAAATCTTCATAAACTTTATTATATAAAAAATTTAATATAATATTATAATGAATCTTTTTTTATAAAATGGTTAAAAAATAAAATATTTATCAAAAAAATTTAAAAAAATTAAAAATAATTTAGAGGTGACAATTACTATGCCTGAAGAAAAAATAGCAATGGTTGGAACACCATGTCAAGCAATAGCTGCAACAAAAATAAATAAATACTCTGATAAAACTGGTGGATCACCAATCACTGTAAAAATAGGCTTATTTTGTACAGAAAACTTTTCATATGCATACTTAAAAGAATTTTTAGCAGAAAATGATATAGATATGAATGAAGTAAAAGAATTCCGTATAGATAAAGGTCAATTTAAAGCTAAACTCATATATGGTGATGAATTTTCCACACCAATCATAAAAACAAGACCATTCACTAGAAAAAATTGTAATATTTGCACAGATTTCACAGCAAACAATTCTGATATAAGTGTAGGTTCCGTAGGCTCTGAAGACGGATGGAGTACAGTTATTGTTCGAAATGAAACTGGTAAAAAAATCATAGATGATTGTATTGAAAATGGTTACCTTAAATCTAAACCATTAGAAGAAAAAGGATTAAAACTATTAACACGATTATCTAATAAGAAAATTAAAGATAATTCAAAGATTGTTGAAGAACGTGAAAGTGTAGGTCGACAAGTTTTAAGTCAACGAGTAATTGATGATGAAGAATTTGAAAAAGAAGCTGATTTATGCCAATTTAATAATTTAGAAGCTGATGTTATAAGTGTTGGTGGATGTGTTCTCTGTGGTGCATGTGAATATGTTTGTCCTGAAGACATTGTAGAAATTAATGATAGGAAACCACAAAAATATGGTAAATGCCGTGAAGATTGTCATGCATGTTATTATGCCTGCCCTAGAACCTACTTAAGTGATACTGTAGTTCCATTAGATATGGATGAAAAACCATTAGGTAATTATATAGATATAATGAGTGTTACAGCAGAATCTATTGAAGGTCAAGATGGAGGAGCAGTTACAAGTATTCTAGTTTATTTATTAGAGAATAAATTAGTAGATGAAGTTTTCTTAGTGGGTCAAGATGAAGATCAAGCATGGAAACCTAAGAGTTTTGTTACAGGCCGTATTCAAGATGTTGTAGCTGCAAGTGGTACTAAATATTCAACTGTACCTGTAGGTTTTAAAGCTTTAAAAAATAGAAAACTTAATAAATAAATATTTTATAATATTATAAGAAAGAATTTTAGGAGGATATTATTTTGAAATCTAATATTGATTTAGTTAAAGAATTAAGTACAACTCCAGGTATTTCTGGTTTTGAAACTAATATAGAAAATATCATTAGACGTGAATTAAAAGGTTCCGTTGATAAAATTGAAACTGATGATATGGGTAATGTTATCTGCACTAAAAAAGGTAAAAAAAGTGCTCCTACTGTAATGTTAGCATCTCATATGGATGAAATTGGTTTAATGGTTAAATTTATTGATGATGATGGTTTTATTCGTTTTGCTACTATTGGTGGAATTAATGATCAAATGTTAATGAATCAAACTGTAACTATCCATTCTAATGATGGTGAACATTTAGGTGTTATCGGTTCTAAACCTCCTCATGTTACTAAACCTTCTGAACGTAACAAAGTAGTTAAATATGATGATATGTTTATTGATATTGGAGCTAAAGATAAAAAAGAAGCTTTAAAAATGGTTTCAATAGGTGATCCTATAACATTTAATAGTTGGTTTGAAGAATTCCCAAATAATTGTGTTATGGGTAAAGCTTTAGATAACCGTTTAGGATGTTATGTTATGATGGAAGTCCTTAAACGTGTTGATACTAAAGCAACAGTTTATGGTGTAGGAACTGTTCAAGAAGAAGTTGGTTTAAAAGGAGCTAAAGTTGCAGCTTTTAAATTAAATCCAGATTATGCATTTGCACTTGACACTACTTTATCTGGAGATCATCCAGGTATTAAACCAGAAGAAGCTCCTTGTAAAATGGGTAAAGGTCCTGCTATTGTTTTAATTGATGCTTCTGGTAGAGGTATTATGACACCTAAAGTTATTCGTGATATGCTTATTGGTGCAGGTGATAAAGAATGTATTGATTATCAATTAGAAGTTAGTGATGGGGGAACTACTGATGGTACTGCTATTCATTTAGCTCGTGAAGGAATTCCAACTGGTGTTTTAAGTGTACCTACACGTTATATTCATACTCCTGTTAGTGTAGCTAGTATGGATGATGTTGAGAAAACAATTGAACTTATTGTAGCTGCATTAAATAATTTATAGAATAAAACAATTATTTTATTCTATAAAACTTTTTTTTAAAAAATTTTTAAAATTAGATTTAAATAAAATTATTATTTTTAAAATTAAATTTTTAGTTTTAAAGAATAGAAAAGGATAATATTTTTTTTAAAGATTTTAATTACAATCTTCCGTTTATTATATACAATTTGAAAAAATAGAAAAATAGTTATTGTTTAAATTTGAAATTAAAATAGAATTTGCCTGAAGTATTTTTTATTCCTTGAAATTCAGCATTTAATGTTTTTTCAATGAATCTTAAATCATCAATACTTGGTTGTACATCATTTAAATTAATTTCATCACTATACAAATTGATGAATTTATTATTTTTTATTATCTCAAATTCTAAATTATCTATGTTTAAATTATCCTTAAAATATTTTTTAATACTATTTCTTTCTGCATCATTTATCATAGATATTTAATACTTCCTTTTTGAATTAGTTCGTTAGTAATAGTTTATTATATTATTATGTAAAACTTTTTATTTAAATCTTTACATTAAATTGTATTGTTTATTTAATTTTCTGTTGTTAAATTAAATTATTGTCGTGAAAATTTTATAAAAACATTTTAATCATTTATAAATACTTTCTAATTTAATTATAATACTTAATTGAAATTATTAAAAGATTAAATTTATTAATTATTAAAATTAAATATAAATTTTAATATATTAAGTTTGATAAATAGTATATTACTTTTATATTTGGTGTAAACATGGCATATTCTTCAAAAAAAATTGCAAAAGAATTTTATAATCTAAGGAAAAACTTATTAGATTTAACATTACGTAACCAATTATTAAATTTTAAACCTAGATCTAAAACATTAACAATTACTAATCAATCACCAACTAATATTTATCAAACATTAGTGTTGCAAGATTATACAATGACTTTTTCACCAAATAAGAAAGAAGAAGATAAGTCACGTTTACGAAATATTTGGGAACATCCCTCATTAGATTTAAGTATTTTCAAAGATGGGGATAGAACATTAAAAGCAGATTTGTCTCCTTCAGAATTGCAGAAAAGACTTTTTTATATTAATCAACAAGCTAAAACTATGTTGCAAGAACAAGGTTATAATATCCTTTATATTGCAGTAGGTTTTCTTAAATGGCAAGATGGTCATAAACCTAAACAAAATAATTTAGCACCTTTAATTCTCATACCTGTAGAAATGGAACGTAAAAAAATAGGGAAAAGTTTCACAATAGATTGGACAGGGGAAGAAATTAAAACTAATATTTCTTTAAAAGCTAAATTGTTAGAGGATGGTATTGAATTACCGGAGTTTAAACAAACAAATTATGTTGAAGGGGTTGAACATTACCTTCGCAAAGTAAAAGATGCTGTACGTAGTCAGAAAAATTGGGAAATTTTAGACAATGTTGCATTAGGTTTTTTCAGTTTCACTAAATTTTTAATGTATGAAGATTTAGATCCTGATGCATTTAAAAATAGTGAAATTAGAGATAGGTATTCATTAATAGAATCAATTTTTGATCCTAGTCAAAATGTTTATGAGGATACTTTTACTGAAGAAGATGTTGATTCTAAATTAAATTATAAAGATATGTATAATGTTTTGGATGCAGATTCTTCTCAAATTGCAGCTATTGAAAATGTTAAGGCAGGACATAATCTAGTTGTGGAAGGTCCTCCAGGTACAGGTAAATCTCAAACTATTGTGAATCTTATTGCGGAATTATTAGCGGAAGATAAAACAGTTCTTTTTGTTAGTGAAAAAATGGCAGCTTTAGAAGTTGTTAAAAATCGTATGGAGAATGTAGGTTTAGGTAAATTTGTTTTAGAATTACATTCTCATAAAGCTCGTCGTAAAAAAATGTTAAAGGATCTTGAGAGAAGTGTTAATGTTCATTCAAAATCTAATTTGGATATTGATAGAACAATTCGAAAATTAGAGAAGTTACGTTCTCAATTAGATGAATATGCTGATATTATCCATCAACCATTATATGAAGTTAAATTAAGTCCTTTTCAATTATATGGTATTAAAGAATCTGCAGATGATTATTATAGTAAAAAAGGTCGTTTATTGCCTTTAGTTAGATTTTCTAATAGTGAAAATTTGACTATGAAAGACTTAGATGAAATCATAACTTTATTAGAAAGTTTAGCTGAATTACGTAGTACTATAACTAAAGATAATCCATGGAATTTAACTAATCCTAAAAGTTTACTTCCTCAAGATTTACGTGAAATTGAATTTTTAATAGATGATACTTTAGATAGTCTTGATAATTTTATGGTAGAAGCTAGTAGTGTTAATGATATTTATGGTATTAAGGTTCCTAACAGTTTAAATGAGTATAAATATAGTATTGAAGCTTTAAAAGTTTTAGATACTCGTAATACTGAATTAATTGATCCTGATATTATTGGTAATTTTGAATGGATTTCTTCTCCGCGTAAAGCTTCAGAGTTAATTCAACATGTAAAAGATTATCAGGATACTGTTAGAATTATGGAAAAATTTAATGATAATGTTTTACTTATTGATTTGGATTCTCTTATTTCTGAAATTGAAAAATCTAATCAGAAAAAATTCCATTTCTTTGGTGGTAATACTTTTAAAAGTCAGTTAAAAAATATTTATAAGGGAGAAGTTCCTTCAGATAAAATTGCTTTACGTGATTTAACTCGTCTTAAAAAATATTTTAATGCTAAAAGAGTTATTGATAGTTATGAAGAAGCGGGTAAACGATATTTTGGTAAATTATGGGATGTCAAGGAACCTTTTAATAATTATTATGTAGTTGAAAAGTGGATGCGTGAATTTAATGATTTGCTTGCAAATGGTACTTTTTCAGAAAAAACAATTGAGATTTTAAAAAATGATTTGTATGAACTTAATGCATTTGAAAATGTTCAAAGTTATCTTGCTGCTGGAGATGTATTTGTTAAAAGTTTAAATCGTTTAGAAGATAAATTAAATCCTAGAAGTCAACTATTATTTAAAAAAGATAAAGCAGATGTGTTATTTAGTGAATGGAGTAATCAATTAAGTGAATGGAAAGGTCAATTATCTAGTTTACATTTGTGGAGTCAATATTTAAGTATTAAAAATAAATGTAAACAAACTAATGCTAAAATTTTCGTAGATACTATTGAAAAACGTAAAATAGGTAAGTATGATGTTAAACCTTTGGTTTTAGGTAATTTTGCAGATAGTTTACTAAATATTGTTTTCAGTGAAAATCCTACTTTGTCTACATTTATTGGGGAATTACATGAAAATCGTATTAGTGAATTTAGGGATTTAGATCGTGAAATGATTAAATTAAATCGTAAACGAATATATAATAAGTTAAATAATAAAATCCCTCAAATTTTTGGAGCTGCTGATGATGAAGAATCTCAAGTATTAGCTGGTGAATTTACACGTAAAAGTGGACATTTGCCTGTTAGAACATTACTTGAAAAAGCAGGGGGCACTATTAAAAAGATTAAGCCATGTTTTATGATGAGTCCTTTAAGTATTGCTCAGTATTTAGATCCTACTAATGAAAAATTAGAATTTGATGTTGTTATTTTTGATGAAGCCAGTCAAGTAAAACCTGAAGATGCTTTAGGCGCATTTATGCGTGCGGATACTGCTGTTGTTATGGGTGATACTCAACAATTACCTCCTACAAGCTTTTTTGATCAGATGACTGATGCCGATAGTGAAGAAGAAGTTGCTACTGCTTTAGATATGGAAAGTATTCTTCATTTATGTAAATTATCATTCCCTGTAAAAATGTTAAAATGGCATTACAGAAGCAGACATGAATCTTTAATTGCTGTTAGTAATGAAGAATTTTATGATAATAATTTATTAGTATATCCTTCACCTAGTCATAATGATTCTGAGCTTGGATTAAAATTCCATTATGATAGTTCTACTTATTATGATAGAGGTAATTCTAGTAATAACTTTGGGGAAGCTAAACTTGTTGTTGAAGAAATATTTAAACATTTCCAAAAATATGGAGATACTAAATCTTTAGGAGTAGGTACTTTTAGTGTATCTCAAAGAAATGCTATTATAGAAGAATTAGAAATTCAACGTAAATACCATCCAGAATTGGAGCCTTTATTTAATGAAAATCGTGATGAACGTTTCTTTGTTAAGAATTTAGAAACTATACAAGGGGATGAACGAGATGTTATCCTAATTAGTGTAGGTTATGGGTTTGATAAAGATGGTAAAATGAGTCTTAATTTTGGTCCTTTAAATCAGGAAGGGGGAGAACGTAGACTTAATGTTTTAATTACTAGAGCTCGGGAAAAATGTATTGTTTTTAGTAATTTTAAGGCACAGAATATGCATTTAGCAGCTAATCCTCCTTTTGGTGTTAAGGCTTTAAAAGACTTTTTAGAATATGCTGAAAATCTTAATTATGGTCCTAGAAAAGGAAATAATGAAATTAGGGAACCATTTGAAGATGCTGTTTATAATTTCCTTGTTGAAAATGGTTATACTGTTGATAAACAAGTTGGATGTGCAGGATTTAGAGTTGATTTAGCTGTTGTTGATGCGAATAATCCGGGTCGTTATATTTTAGGTATAGAAACTGATGGTAAAATATATGCTTCTAGTAAAGTTGCTACCGATCGTGATCGTTTACGTGATCAACTGTTACAAGGATTAGGTTGGAATATTTATCATTTATGGAGTACAGATTGGTATCGTAATAGAGATTTATCACGTAAAAGATTATTAGAAGCTGTTGAGTTTAATCAGAAAGAGACTGTTAAAAATGAAATTCTTAGTGAGTTAAATGATTATGAAGCTATGAAAATTGTTCCAGTTACAACATATACTCCGGCAGATCAAAATGATGATGAATCAAATGATAAAGAAACTGATGAAAACATTGTTATTAATTCATCTATTGAAGAATCTGAGAGTAATATTATATTAGATGAAGGAGAAAATAGGGTTAATGAAACTTCAGAATCTGAAAATATTAATCAAACACAAGAAACTGATGATAAAAAGTCTAAATCAGAGGTAAATAAAAATATTCCAGATTCAGAAAAAAACACTCCAATAATAAATGACCTATTATATGAAGAAGAATCTACTCCAGTAATAACTGATAATAAATTAAATCAAACAACTAATAATAACATTTCAAAACCAGAATTTGAAGATAAAAATTCAAATATTTCACAAAATCATATAAACAATAATATATCTAAAGATATAAACATTAATAATATATCCGATAATAAA
>NZ_DAZC01000024.1:0-33989 GCF_002508845.1 Methanobrevibacter sp. UBA417 | reverse complement strand
AGTCGGTGATAGTATAACTGATGAAAAACAAAAACACTCTTTCATATCTAAATTAACCAATAATATTAATGAAAAATTAACTGGTGGATCTAAAAGAGATGAAAATATAAATGTTGAAGAACCAATTGATGAAAATATATCAACAAATCAAGATTCTCATGAAGAAAGTTCTTTAAACCAAGATGAATCTAATAAAGATAATTCAAATGTTAAATTTCACAATACTATTGAAGATGTGGAAAAGCCTTCTAAATCAAAAGTAAAATTCAGAAAGAAAGTGAATATTCCTGAAATTGATGAAGAAATTAATCAAGAGGTTATAAATTCATTAAACTCTCCTGATGTGATTACAGTTAATCCTGACGAAGCTGACATTTCAAATATTGATGTAATTACTCCCGATGAAGAAGAGAATATTGAAGAAATAGCTAAAGGTTCAATTCATGGGGATGAGTCTATCCATAAAGTCACTCCAACAAAAGAAGATAAAAATAGTTGGGATGATGTAATCACTCCAGAACATAGTGAAGAAGATTTAAAAGAAGTTGAAGATTCCGATTTTTATGATGATTATGAAAATGATGGTTATTATGATCCTGCTACTGATTTAAATAATCCTCTACGTAAAAATACAGTATATCGTGAAGATTTTGTGGATGATAAACCTAAAGATAAATATTCATTAAAAGCTTTAACTCAATCCTTAAATGAAATGAAAAATGAACTTAAATATATAGATGCATCATTAAAAGAAATTGAAAACCCAACGGAAATTGAGGATGTTTATGTTATAGATCGTACGGAAGAAGAAGATAGCTCTATAACACCTGCACATGCTGAAAATGATGAAGAGCAAGCGGATTATAAAACACCTGTTGATGATAATTTAGATACAATTATTAGTAATATAAACGATGATATTACTAAAAAAGAAAAACAATTAAATAATGTTCTTAAATCTTATGATGATAGAAAGATTTCAAGAAAAGTAAATAATATGGAAGATTATGTTGTTTCATATGAAGAAGCAAATAATATTAAAATCACTAAACCTGCAGATTTATATGAAAGACCAATTAAAGATGTTTCAATAGACATTGATGATATTATTAAACAAGAAAGTCCAATACATATTGATACATTAATTTTACGTTTACGTGAATCTTGTAACCTTAAAAGAGCAGGAACCAAATTTAAAGATGCTATTAATTTAGCATTAAAATATTCTGAAGATGAAGGATTCATTAAACGTGAAGGCGATTTCTTATTCTATAATGGAAGTAAGATTGTATTAGTTAGAAAAAGAGTGAAACCTAATATTAACTTTATTAGTGATGCAGAAATTAAAGAAAATGTCTTATTAGTTCTTAAACTTCAGCAATCTGTAGAAACCAAGAAATTAGTTAAAAAAGTAGCAAATAATTTCGGTTTTAAATCAACTAGTAAAAAAACTAGTAAACGTATAACTGATGTTATTGATTACATGATTGGTAAAGAAGAAGCAACTAATAATGAGGGACATATAGAATTATTATAGAATAATATAATATTATGAGGGTACTAAAAATATGATGTTTGAAGTTTTAGATGGTGATAAAAATTATATCACAAAACAAAAAATTGAAAAATTCACAGATTTTTACACCCCTTCAAACCCTGTTAAAAAAGTTCCAGATTTCATTTATGAAGATGTTTTACAATTAGTAGATTATGATGTAAATATTTTCATCCCTTATAAAGATGGTGAAGATTTCATTGTTCAACATTTAAGCAAATTAATTAAAAATCATTGTAAAATAAAGAATGATGAAGAAATTAAGGGTTGTCTCTTTTCTGAAGTATTTCCGGTTTATGTTAATATTCATATTTTAAATTTATTACAAGAAGCTTTTAAGAAAAAAACATCCATACACTTTCAAATAAATGAATATCCTGATGATAATCTTTTATTTAAACATTATGATTGTAATATAATAATTTCTGGAGATCTTGCTTTTCTTTTAATTAAAGATGATACTGATTTAGTTTTAAATCAACTTAGTGAAACTAAGAGTATTTTTGAAAATTCACCTTATGGTTTAGCTATTTATCAAGATGATAAATTTGTTAAAGTTAATGCTAAATTTTTAGAAATGATAGAAATTTCACAAGTTGATTTTTCAAAAAAAGATTATGATTTTGAAAATGTTCATCTTCACCCTTTAGATTATTCAATGGAATCTTTTAATGAAAGAACTAGTCAATTATTAATAAATAAAATTTTTCAAACATTACAATTAATGGAATTTAATGATTCCAAGGGAGAAACTCATTGGTATAATATTACAGGTGCTCCAATACAGTATAATCATCAAAATGCAGCATTATTTAAAATTTTTGATTATACTAAAAATAAAAATATTTATGATAAATCTTTGACTGTGGAAAAAGCTTTGAAATTAGTTGAATCTCATGAAAAATTTGCTCTTTTAAGTTATGATTCTCAAAAAGGGTTTTTTGTCACAGATGAATTTTTCAATATCCTTGAAACAGAACCATTTGAAATTCATAGTAATATAGATAATCTTTTAAATTTTTTAACACTAGAAGATAAGATAAATTTTAATGTATATTTAAATAAATTGTGCGATAATCATGTTTTAGAATCTGATTTTCATTGTACAGTTAAATTAAAAAATGATAAAATTAAACATTTATTAATTTTTAATAAAATTATTTCTTGGGATGATGATGGAATTCCTGCTTCATCTGTTTCATACATGTTAGATGAAACTGAAACAGTTTTACGTGAACGACGACTTGAATGTGCAGATCATGATAAAACAGTGCTTTTAAAGGAAATTCATCATAGAGTTAAAAATAATTTACAAATAATTTTAAGTTTGATTAGTTTAGATGAAAGATATAATAAAAATAATTTAAAATCAATTTTAGATTCTACTAAGAGTCGTATTGAAGCTATGGCTTTAATCCATCAAAAAACTTATGAATCTGAAAATTTATCACATGTTAATGTTGAAGATTTCTTTAAAGATTATTGTCATAGTATATTGAATTTATATGAACTGGAAAATGAAATTATTATTCATTATGATATTAATAATGACATAGAGTTTTCAATTGATTATATAACTCCTTTAAGTTTAATAATTAATGAATTTGTAACAAATTCTGTTAAATATGCATTTCCATCTACTAATCAAACTGAAAAAAATATATTTTTAAGCATTAAAGTTGTTGATGATGAAGTTATTTTAAAGTTTAAAGATAATGGAATTGGATTACCTGAAGATTTAAATATTTATAATAGTCCTTCTTTAGGTTTAACTATTATTAATAATCTTACAGTTCAAATTAATGGTGAGCTATTTAAAGAAGATTGTGAGGGTGCTGGTTTTAAATTAGTATTCCCTATTAAATGATGATTTTTTTAAATTTTTAATAATTAATTAGTAAGAGGAGAATTTATGACTGTTTATTGCCCAGAATGTGGAGAAGATAATCGGGATAATGCGAAATTTTGTCATGAGTGTGGTGCTGATTTAAGTAAAAATAATATAAAAACTAATGATAATAAAGGGGTAAGTGATTCTAAAAAATTTATTATTGCTGCGTTAATTGTTGTTTTAGCTTGTTTAATTATGTTCATATTAGCATTTTTAGTATTTAATCAAAGCTGAATTTTTTAAATTTTTATTCTTATTAATTTTTATTTATAAAATTTTAAATAATACTTTTTTTAAATTTAATAATTGTATATTGTTATAAATGATTTTTTGTTTATAAATAAAAAAGGTTTTTAATTTTTTTCATGATGGAGGGGAAAAAAGAAAAATGACAATTTATTGTTCGAATTGTGGAGAAGAAAATGAAGATAGTGCGAAATTTTGCAGAAAATGTGGTGCTAGTTTAAATAGTAATATTAAGAAAATTAATAGTTCTGATAATTTAGGAAATGTTAATAAAAAATATATAATTACCGGTTTAATCATTATTTTAGCAGTTATTTTAATTGCGGCAGGTGCTTATTTTGCTTTTAGTCAGAATAATATGAAGACTATGGATTTTGGTGCTTATACTATGGATGTGCCAGATGATGCAAATTTTATTAATAATTCTTCAACTGCAGGTCTAAGCTCTTTTGTTGATAGTACTAATCATTTAATGACTACATTTATTTATACAGATTCCTTATCTAATGCAGCTGGAGCTGCAGGTATAAAAGCCAGTTTTGAAAGTTATCCTACTGTGAATAATGATAAACTTAAAGTAAATAATTGTACTATTCATAAAATTAGTACTGGTGGAGATTTCGGCTATGTAGCTCTTTATAATCCTACTGGAATTTATATAGTTGTTGCTTCTGATAATCTTGATGAATTAGTAGAAATGGTTAATAGTATACAAGTAAAAACTATTCAAAATACTACTAGCTCTAGTTCTTCTGATACTAGCAGTTCTTCAAGTAATAGTGGATCTTCTAGTTCTTCTAGTTCTGGTATTTCTAGTCAAGGCACTGTTAATATAAATGGAAATGATTATAACCGTGTGTATTATAGTGATGGTTCTTATAAAACTTATGGAACTAAAACAGGTTTATTATATCAAAATACACATGATAGCCAACCAACTGAAGCAGAGGTTTATGATCACCCTATTTAATATTTTATTTTCATTTTTTTAAAATACAAATTTAAATTATAATTATAATAATTTCGGAGGAATAAAATTGAAATGCCCTCACTGTGGTGCTGAAAATAAGGAAGGAGCAAGTATTTGTACGGAATGTGGTAAACCAATATATGAAATACAAACTAAAATTAAAGAATCTAAAGATGAGAGATTATTAACTAAAAAAATTATTAGAACTGCGGTAATTGTAATCGTTGTATTATTAATTCTTGTATCTGGTGTTTATTTATTCGTAACTAATAATAATGACACTAATAATATTAGTTTAGGTTCTTGTACAATGGAAATTCCTTCAAATATTAATTTAACCCAAGTAAATGTTTCTAATAACACTAATTTACAAACTTACACAGATACTAATAAAAATGTTATGGTTTCATATTTGAATGCTTCTAATCCTGAAACTTCAAATAATATTAAAGAAGTTACTACTAATTTAGGTAGTTACACTAAATTAACTAATAAATCTTTAAATGCAAATTGTACTATTTATGCAGTTTCCAGTAAACTAGGATATAATTATATGGGAACATATCATTCTAATAATGCTTTCATTTTAATTGGTGGAAATGACTTAAATGATATTGCGGATATGTTAAATAGTATTAAATCTTAATTTTTTCATTTTTTCATTTTTTTTATTGGGAATTTAATTTCAAAGCATGTTCCTTTTACATTTTTAATTTCTTCTAATTTTCCATTAATTTGTTTTGTTAAAGTTTTAATAACTGTAAAGCCTAAACTATCTAAATTATTTAAATCAAAATCTTCAGGTAATCCTACTCCATCATCAATAAATGATACTATGCCCATATTATTTATTTTATGGAATTTTAAATAGAAAGTTCCTTTTTCTCCATTAGGAAATGCATACTTTATAGTGTTATTTATAAATTCAGTTAATATTAATCCTAAAGGTATTGCTATATCTAAATTTATTTTAGCATCTTCCAAACTTGTATTAAATTCTATTGGGTTAGAATATAAGTTAATTAAACTTTCACCAATATCCGGTAAATAATCTGCAATATTAACAGTTTCTAAATCTGCTGATTTATAAATTATTTCATGTAAATTTGCCATAAAATTTATTCTGTTTCTAGTTGATTCAATTACACTTTCAGGATCATTTTTATTAAATGCATTTTCGAGGTTCATTAAACTTAAAATTATTTGTAAATTATTTTTAACTCTATGATGCACTTCTTTCACAAGTATGTCTTTTTCTTCTAATGTTTGTGATAATTCAGTAGTGGTTTTTTCTAATCTCTTTTGATAAATTACCATTTCAGTAATGTCTTGAATAAATGCAGTTTTGCTTTTTATTTTACCATTATTATCAAATTTTGTTTTAGCATTTATAGATAAATATTTTTTATTATTTTTATAGGTGATTACTTGTAATGTGTCCTTGAAACTTGTTATTTCTTCAGAATTTAAGTAAGATTCCCATAATATTTTGTCTTTAGGTATTAAAAATTGTTTTATTAAAAATGTGTTTTTAGGGAATTTATTTGGAGGTATATCTAATATTTTATATATTTCAGATGTCCAAGTAATTTTATTTTCTTCACAACTTCCTATAGCTATTAAAATATTTTCTTGTATAAATTCTAAATCATCTTGAAGTTTTATTGCCTTTAATTCTTTTTCTTTTAAGTTTGTAATATCAATGAATGTAAAATGTAATCCTAATTGGTTATGTATTGTTTTTGGAATTATATTCAATATAGCCCATCTTTCTCCATCTTTTTGTAAAATTTTTACTTTATCAGTAAAATTATACTTTTCCCTATTTTTGATTTTATTTGTTAATTCCATGAATTTATCTGGTTTAGTTGATTGAAGTATTACTTTATCTTTAGGGTATGGGGAATTTATTAATTTTTCTTTAGGAGTTTGAAATAAATCAGCAAAGCTTTGGTTGCATTTATATATCTGATTATCTATAATAAATGCCATTGCTTTATTAGAATTATTTAATAAATTATTTTCATTTTGAAATAGTGTTTCGAATTCATTTTCGTAATTAATACTAATAATTATACTATTCTGATATTTGAATATTGTATCTATAAATGTTATAAGTAATTTATCATCATCATAATACATTAAATTTACTTTTTCTGTTTTTCCGGTATTGTAAACTCTATCAAAGATGTTTTTAAAGTCATCATAAGGTTTTAGAAATAGTGTTTCGAAGTATAATTGTCCATTAATGTTATCTTCTGCTGTAGTTACTAAAGGTACTATTTTACTTAAGTTCTGTATTATGTAATCATCATTATATGGTGTTAAAACTCCTCCCCCTAAAATGTTATTATCTAATAATGGTTGGAAAGGTAATTTTTCTAATTTTGTTAAAGGTTTCTTCTTTACCTTAATGTTTGGATTAACTTTGATTTCACCTATCTTAGTATTATCCTCATTGAGCAGTACTAATTTTTTCATTTTTTACCCCTTAATATTTTAGTATAATGATATATTATTTATTTTTACTTTATTAAATAATTTTTTTAAAGTTTGATTAATAATACATTAATTCAGATTAAATATAATTATATTGAAGATTTAATATAAAAAAAGGAGAAATTCAATACTTACCCTTTATAATTTCTTTTTTTAATCAGTAAAGTTTATCTCATAAGCAGTACCTGGTAGAGGTAGTAGTTCTATAGATCCTTCAATTTGTTCAGTTAAACTTTTTATTAATATTATACCAACATCTTTTGGGTTTTCTATATTAACATTTGAAGGTAAACCAATTCCATTATCTGCTATTAATAATTTTATTAATCCTTTAGAATTCTTTTCTAAGCTGATTTTAATATTGCCTTTTTCATTACTTGGGAATGCATATGCAAAACTATTATTAATTATGCCGGAAATGATTAAACTTAAAGGAATAGCTTTATCTATTCCTACTTTTACATCATCTAAATTAAAATCTAAATTTATATTTGGTTTTTTATTTCTTTTTGAAATGTTTTGCACTTCTTCTTCAATATATTCTTTTAAATTTATATGAACGTTATCATTTGATTGATAAATTTTTTTATGAACTGTTGCCATACTATTTATACGATTTTTTGTAGATTCTAAAATTTCTGTTGGTTTATTGGGTTTATAATGCATATTAAGGTTTAATAAACTGGATATTATTTGTAAATTGTTTTTAACTCTGTGATGTACTTCTTTTAAGAGGATTTCTTTTTCATTATTTAAATTTCTAAGTTCTTTTTGCTCCCAAACTTTCTCACTAATATCTTGGAGGTATCCTACACCTTGAACTAATTTACCATCTTTATCAGTTTTACAATCAACATATAATTCAATGTCCTTTATTCCTTTTTGTGTTTCTATTTTTGTTCGAATTAATGCTGTTTGAGTTTTTTTAAGTTCATCAAATAATAGAGAATTAACTCTCTCAAATTCTTCTTTTACAATGTAATGTTGGATTATGTCATCATTTAAATCAATGTCTTCTTTTTTTTCTTCAATTATATTATAGAATTCATCACTCCATTCAAAACCGTTATGGCAATCCCAGTAAATATATGCTATTTTGCTTACGTTTGAAACCATATTAAGTGCATTATCTAATTTTTCTGCCCGTATTTGATGATTCACTCCTTCTGTTATGTCAAAAGCATAGAATAGTGCTGCTGGTTTTCCATTAAAACGGGAGGGTTGCATTGTAGATTTAACATAAACAGTTTGCCCATTTTTATGTTTTAGGGTTAAAATATCAGTATAATTAAACATTTCTTTTTTAATTATTTTTGTATAAATTTCATGGATTTTAGAAGGTGTTGGGTTTCTTTTAAATTGGGGATTATTAAAGTAAAAATTTTTACCTATAATTTCACTTGGAGTATAACCTGTAATTTTTTCAATTGCACTATTTGCTTCTACAATTTTTTGGTCTTGAATAATCATTAAAGGATCAGGTGCATTATATAATAATTCAATTTCATTTTCATCAATTAATTTAAACTTAGATTCCACATAAAAAATAATAACAATGTTATTCTTATGTTTAAAAATTTTTTGATTAGATTCATATAATAATGAATTATCTCCATAGTATAAGAGTTTAATATTTCGTGAATTTCCTGTTTTATAAACTTCATCAAAGATTTCCTTAAAACCTAAATCCATCATTAAAGGACATAATTTAAAAAAAGATTTATTAAATAAAATATAATCACTAATATCTGGGTTAAACGGGGATTTACTAAAGTTAGAATATTGTATAACATAATCCTTACAATTATTATAAGGTATAAGTACATTAACTATTTCATTAAAGTTATCTAAAAAATCTTTATCATTATAAGGTTTCAAATCACTTATAACATTAGTGGTTTCTTTTAGTAAACTAGTTTTATTAATGTTCTTATTAAGTATTATATTATTATTTTCATCTAATAATTGACATTTTACTTTCATATTAGGGACATCTCGTTTATAACTTATTTAATCATATTTTTAAAATTAAGAAGCGAATCAAGAGAAAATTTTTTAATTTTTAAAGTTTTTTTCATAAATTAAGATTTTTATTATTCAATTAAATAATTATATATCCAAGATATAAACATTTTTCTATAATTACTTTTAGTTTATTAAAACAAAAAAAATATAAATTTTCATTTTTTAAATTTAAATTAAATTTCTATTTTATTTAAGAATTCATAATATTTTTTTTTTAAGTATAAATGCTTAAAATCATATAAAATATATTAAAGAATTAATTTTTTTTAGGGAGGAATATTATATTTTTATGATTAATGAAGATTTACCAATTAAAAAGAAATACTATAAAACTTGTGAAAGTTTACAAAATTATGTTGAAAATTATGCTAAATATACTAATGAGTTAACAAATGCTATTAACTTATCAAATAAAGTTAGAATTAAAAGTATTAATCATTTGAAGGATTCACCATCACCAAATGAAATAGAATTAATATGTAATGATATTGCTCAAGTAAATATGAATGAATATAGCGTAATTAAAGAGAATTCAGATTTAATATTTGAAAACTTAACAAAAATAATAAATATTGGATTTTATTTCACAAAACTTTACAATGAACCAATTTTAAAAGAAGAAAAAGAAGATATTTATAATTCCATAAATGCATTAATAGGGTTCAAAAAATCCATTATACAAAACCAAGAAAATTTAAATAATAATATAAAAGTCATGACTAATTTAAAAGTGCCTAATGATTTTGTAACAAATTCATTCAATGATTTAATCGAAATTAATAAAAAAAGAAATAAGAAATATAGTGAAATATTAGATTCATTAAATAAATTAGAAATTGAATTTAAGAAAATATAAAAAGTTTTTTCTAATTTAAAAAATAGTTAAAAAATGTGTTATGGTTTTTAGATTTTAAATTTTAATTCTAAACCAAAACCTTTAACATTACTTAATTGTGTTAAATTTGCATCTAATTGTTGTGTGAAGTTTCGAATAATAATAAAACCTAAACTTTCAGCAGTGAACAAATCAACACCATTTGCTAACCCTACACCATCATCCCAAATCTTTAAATCTAATATTCCATCAATGTTTTTAATGGTAATATAATAATTTCCTTCAACTTCATTAGGGAATGCATATTTTATAGTGTTTAATGAAACTTCATTAACAAGTAAACCAAGAGGAATGCTACGATCCATATCTATTTCAATAGGTTCAATATCTAAATGTAATTTAATATTACCCTTAGAGTAAAGGTTAAATAAATTATTAATTGCATCTTCAAGGAATGTTTTTAAATTAACATTAGATAAACTATCACTATTATAAACCTCCTCGTGTGTTAAAGCCATAGTATGAATACGATTATATGCTTGATTTAAAACATATTCTGGATTATTTTTATTAAATCTTGATTCAAGATTTAAAAAGCTTAAAATAAGTTGTAGATTATTCTTAACACGATGATGAACTTCTTGTAAAAGCACTTTTCGATCTTCTGATAATTGTTTTAATGTTTCTTCATATTCCACGGTTTCTGTAACGTCTTGAATAAATCCAACAATTTTAATTAATTCATGTTTATCATCAAATTTACCAGTAGCTTTGCATGAAAAAATACGATTATTACCTTTAGCTGTGAGAATACGATATTTAATTTGGAAATTTGGATTTTCATAAGAAACACTATTTACTAATTTAAATATTTTCTTTAAATCTTCAGGTACAACAACATTTATTAAATCATTAGAAGCTGTTTCTTCTTTTGTTGTTTCACAAAGATTGTACGCTTCATCTGTATATGTAAAATTTCCATCTTTATAAGTGGTTATGAATATTTTACTTAAACTTTGTATTTGATTAATATTATCTTGTAATTCAAAAGCTTCATTTTTAGCTAATGTTTCTTCAGTAACATCCATTATAAAACCAATCTTTCTAATAACCTGCCCATATTTATTAAATATTGCCTTATTTTGACTGTAAATATATTTTAAAGTATTGTCTTGACTAATTATACGGTAGGTTACTTCACTTGTTGGTTTACTTGTACTTAAATCAAATACCTCTACTAATTTATTTTTATCTTCTGGGACTAAAAATTCATGCATTAAAGAGACAGTATCAGGATATTCATTAGGAGTTATTCCAAAGATTTTATAAATTTCTGGGGTGTAGGAATATTTTCCCTTCTCATAAGTTGTAAGTCCAATTTTACTTGTATCTTGGATTAATTCAAAGTTTTCCTGTAATTTTAAAGCATTTTGTTCTGATTTAACTTCGTCTGTAATATCTTGTGTGAATGTGTAAATATTACGCTTATTGTTAATATATTGAACACTAAATAATGATTTTAAATATTTAATATTCCCTTTTGCGGTTTTAATTCCATAAATACATTTCTCTATCTGATTATCACTTAAATTATCAATGATTGTTTGAATTTTTTCATCTTCACCTGGAAGTGTGTAATAGTAAATGAAATTATCATTAGAGTTTAAATCCACATTATTCTGATTGATTTCAAGGATTTCATAAATTTCAGGTGTCCATTTAACAGTATTTCCTTCACGGATACTAATAGCAGTCTTATAACCTTTTTGTTTATTCATAAAGTTATCAAGAAAACTTAAATCAGTATCACCTGTTTCTTTAATTTTTTTAATATAATGAAAACCAATTTGTATCAAATTATCATCAATTTGGCGAATATAAGTATTAAACCATAAATTATCTCCATCTTTGGTTAATATTTCACATTCTAAATTAGAGTTCTCAATTTCACTTTTAAAAATAGCACTGAAATTATCAATAAAACTTGTTAATCCTTTAGGATTATTATGGATTGTTTTAACAATATTATCAATTCCTTTTTTATTTAATTCAGTTATACTATAACCAATTTTTTCTTTAAATGCTTGGTTTGATTTAATAATTTGATAATCATTGTTGATTTGCAATCTTGGAATGTATGCTTCTTCAAAAACACGATTGCTACGTTTTTTTTCTTGATAAATTTTAGTTTTATCTCTAAAAATTAAGTAGTAATACTCGTTTTGTTTAAAAAAGGATACTTTATAAAATTTTAATAGTTTTTCATTAATTAATAATTGTAAATCAAATTCTATATCTAATTTTATTGTTGTTTGATTATCATTTAATTTTTCATATAATGGGTTAAATCTAAAAACTTCACTTAAAAGTCTTCCTTTTAAATAATCCCCAAGATTAGGTATATACTCATTAAAGAAAGTATTACTTGAATAAAGGAATAAGAAATCATTATTCTTTAAGGGTTTTAATATACAAATATTATCATCTAATTTATCAAATACTGGAGCTAAACTGAAAGATTCAATATTTTCGTATCTGGGACATTCACAGATTAATTCATTTAAATCTTTAAATCTATATGAATAATTTTTTTTCTGTTTTTTAAATTCAAGTGTTAAAGTATACATTACCTTACCTTACCTTCTATGAATAATTTATAATTATTTTATTTTATCATGCTTTTATTATTTATCTTTTTTTAAATTATTTATTTTATTAAATAAAAAAATGTTGTAAGGTTTGATTTTATTTAATTTTTCTCCAAAAATAAGATAGTTTTTATACTATAAAACTAATATCTTTATTTAATATAAAAATTTAAAATATAATATCTAAAAAAATACTTACCAAATGCTATGCTAAAACAAGTATTAAATAAAAAACAAAAAAAATAATCAAACCAAAAAAATAAATTAAGGTGGGAAAACACTAAAATGACTAATAATACAAGTAAAAAACAAATCATACTCAAGGGAGCAAGAGAACACAACTTACAAAACATTAACTTATCTCTCCCTAGGGAAGACTTCATAGTAATAACTGGACTAAGTGGATCAGGAAAAACAACCCTTGCATTTGACACAATATATGCAGAAGGACAAAGAAGATATGTAGAATCCCTATCAGCTTATGCAAGACAATTTCTGGGACAAATGAAAAAACCTGAAGTAGATTACATAGAAGGATTAAGTCCAGCAATAAGTATAGATCAAAAAACTACACGTGAAAACCCAAGATCAACAGTTGGAACAATAACAGAAATCTATGATTACCTTAGATTATTATATGCAAGAATAGGAATACCACACTGTCCAGAATGTGGAAAAGAAATCAGTCAACAAACAATAGGTCAAATAGCACAAAACATCATAAGTGAAGGAGAAGGATTAAAAGTACAAATCCTCGCACCAATTATCAAAGACAGAAAAGGACAACATAAAAATGTCTTCGAAGATTTAAGAGAAAAAGGATTTGTAAGAGTACGAGTTGATGGTGAAATTCATGAACTAGAAGAAACATTTAACCTTAAAAAAACATTCAAACATACTATAGAAGTAATTGTTGATAGATTAATAATCAGAAAAGATTTAGACTTCAACAGAAGACTATCTGACTCATTAGAAACAGCTAGTCAATTTGGGGAAGGAGTAATAAATGTCCTATATGAAAACAAACAAGGGGATAAATATGAGAAAATGTACTCTGAAGACTTTGCTTGTCCAGACTGTGGAATAAGCTTTGATGAATTATCTCCAAGAATGTTCAGTTTTAACAGTCCACATGGAGCATGTCCAGAATGTAATGGGATAGGTTCTAAATTAGAAATCAACCCGGACTTGGTAGTACCTAATCCTGATTTAAGCTTAAATGAAGGAGCAATAATACCATGGAGTAAAAATAATAAAAAAGAAGGATACTACAGTCAAATGTTACAAGCATTATCCAATCATTACAATTTCAGTATGGATGTACCATTCAAGGACTTACCAAAAGAAGTACAAGACATAATATTATTCGGAACAGATGAGAGAATAGCCTTTGCATTTCAAAGAAGAAACAAATCATATCATGTAAACCGTAAATATGAAGGAGTTGTAGTAAGGTTACAAAGATTATACTTTGAAACCAAATCTAATGGGAACCGTAAATATATTAAAAAATTTATGAGTGACAGGGAATGTTATGTTTGTCATGGGAGAAGATTAAAACCAGAAGCACTAGCAGTAACAGTAGGGGAATTAAACATTGCAGAAATATGTGAATTAGCAATAAAAGACTCTTACCAATTTTTCCAAGACTTACAACTAAGTGATAGGGACCAATTCATAGCAAAAGAAATCCTAAAAGAAATAAATCAAAGACTCAAATTCTTAATTGATGTAGGTTTAGATTACATAAGCTTATCAAGAAGTAGTGGGACCTTATCTGGAGGAGAAGCACAAAGAATAAGATTAGCTACACAGATAGGTTCAGGATTAGTGGGGGTATGTTATATTTTAGATGAACCAAGTATAGGATTGCATCAAAGAGATAATCTAAAATTAATAGATGCTCTTAAACATTTAAGAGACATAGGAAATACCTTAATTATTGTAGAACACGATGAAGAAACAATATTATCAGCAGATTATGTAGTGGATATAGGTCCTGGAGCAGGTGAACATGGAGGAAACATTGTAGCCGCAGGTACACCATTAGAAATAATGGAATCTCCAGATTCAATAACAGGTAAATACTTATCCCGAAAAGAAACAATACTCATACCTAAAAAACGCAGAGAAGGAAATGGTAAAAACATAATAATACATGGAGCACGTCAAAATAATTTAAAAAATATAGATGTAACCATACCATTAGGATTATTTACTTGTATAACTGGAGTAAGTGGGTCTGGTAAAAGTAGTTTAATAAATCAAATCCTCTATAAAGGACTTGCAACTATAATTAATCGTAAATACATGTATGCAGGTGAACATGATAGTATTGAAGGTGCGAGAAATATTGATAAAATCATTATAATAGATCAAAAACCAATAGGGCGAACACCAAGAAGTAATCCAGCAACATATATTGGATTATTCACCCCTATCCGTGAATTATTTGCTAAAACACCTTTAGCTAAAGCAAGAGGATATAAACCTGGTCGATTTAGTTTTAATGTTAAAGGAGGGAGATGTGAAGCTTGTCATGGTGATGGAATTGTTCAAATAGAAATGCACTTCTTAGCAGATGTATTTGTTCCATGTGATGTTTGTAAAGGTAAAAGATATAATGAAGAAACTTTAGATGTGCGTTATAAAGGGAAAAACATTTATGAAGTACTGGAGATGACAGTTGAAGAAGCATTAGAATTCTTTGAAAATGTGCCAAATATTTATAAAAAATTAAAAACCTTAAATGATGTGGGATTAGGATACATGAAACTAGGTCAACCAGCAACAACTCTTTCAGGTGGAGAAGCACAACGTGTGAAACTAGCTAAAGAATTATCCCGGGCAAGTACAGGTAAAACATTATACATCCTTGATGAACCAACTACAGGATTACACTTTGCAGATATAAAAAGATTACTTAGTGTATTAGACCGTTTAACTGATGCAGGAAACAGTGTAGTGGTGATAGAACATAATTTAGATGTTATAAAAACTGCCGATCATATAATAGATTTAGGACCTGAAGGAGGAGATGGTGGTGGAAGAGTAATTGCAACAGGAACACCAGAAGAAGTAGCAGAAAGTGGAACATACACTGGAAATTACTTAAAAGAAATATTAAATGAAAATATTACACCATTAGCTAAAAAATTAATTGAAGAACATAATACAAAAATAGAAAGTAAATAAAAAAAATATTTAGATGATTGTAAAAAAAAGTAGTATGAAATTTTTAATGATATTATTTCTTACCAGTTATCCTAGAAATTTTATCATTAATATATCTTAAAACATACTCATTACTTTCTTTATTAATTAATTTTTTTAATTCAGGAACACTATTAATTTTTTTAACAGCAGCATATCGTACTTCCCAATCATTATCAGAGACAGCAATTTTTTTAATAATTGAATCCTTTTTAAGTTTATTAGTAGCTTCTACACGTGTATCTTTATAATGGGAATTCAAGGCTAATTTTTCTAAAGTATCCATATTTCTTATTTTTTGAGTTGCATGTATACGTATTTCATTATATCCAGGGTTTTCACTTAATTCAATAAATGATTTCTCTTTTTTAAGTTTATTAAAAGATTCATGTCTAGTATCTTCAAAACTACTATTAACACTTATTTCTTTTAAAACATTCTCAGATTTTATTTTATTTAATGCAACTTTTCTAATCTTACTGTTCTGATTATTTTCTGCAATTTCTTCTAAATATTTCTCATCAGTAAACTTAGGATTTTCTATAGCAATTTTACAAGTATATTCATCATCTTCCTTATCAATGATGTCTTTTAAAAGTTTTTGATTACCTATTTTTTTTATTGCATCAATTCTAACAAATTTATCCTTATTATTTTTAGCTAAATCTTCTAAAATTTCTGGCTTTGTAATCTTTTTCATTGCTTCAATTAGTATGGAATGATCTTTACTTTCATTTAAAATTTTACGTAATGTTTCTTCATCATTTAATTTCTCTATAGCTACTAATTGGACTTCCTTATTTTCAGTGTTTAATGCTATTTCTTTTATTAATTCTTGATTTTCTTTAGGAATTTTGTTCATTGCATAAGCTCTTACTTTTTCATTTTTCTCATTTTTCGCAATACCTCTTAAAAGATCAACATCAGTAATATGGTTAATTACTTCCATTTTAACATCTTTATCTGGATTGTTTTTAATGATTTCTTCAAATAAGTCTTTATCATTTTTTTCCATTTTTTGTAAGGCTTTAACTACAATGTTTTTATTGCTTGAATTTAGTGCTATTTTTTTATAATTTTTTTCCTTTTTAATCTTGTTTAAAGCTTCTGTTTGGATTTTTTTATCTTTAGCATTAATTGCAATATCTGTTAAAATTTCTTCATCATCAATTTCTTCTAATGATTTTTGTCTTGCTTGTTTATTTTTGTCATTTTTTGCAACTTCAGCAAAAGCTCTTTTTTCATCACCTAATAGTTTCCAAGCAACCATTCTTGAATCAGTGTATTCAGCATTTTCTGCTACATCATGGATAATTGAAGGTTTTTCTATACGATTAATTGCGAATAATCGCACATATTTATCTTTAAAGTGTTTACCTACTTCAGCTAAATCTTTTTGGTCTCTAATTTGACTTACTGCGGCTAATCGTACATGTCTATTATTACTTGTTTTTGCAAGGTCTTTTAGGATATTATTCCCTCTTTTTTCATGTTCTTGTTGTGTTAAATCTTCTTGAGCCTGTTGTTGGTTTTCCTCTTCTACTATATTTTGGTTTTCTTTGTCTTGGTCTTCTTTTTTATCTTTTTTTAAGAAATTGAATAATCCCATATTACTTTTCACCTCACATTTTTTAAGTTAATTATATATTTCTTATTTATATTATAAGTTTCTATAATTCCTTTAGTTTAGTTAATATTTCTATTTTTGTTTTATTTTTGAATAAAAAAATATATTAAAGTTTAATTTTTTTTAATTTATTTCTAAAAAATTAAATATTATTAATTAATAAAATAATCTTATATAATATATGTGAGGTGAAAAATTCATGGAAATAACTGATAATTTGAAAGAATCATTAAACTTTCCTATTCAAAATTATGAAAAATGGCTAATTGTTGGTGTATTATTCTTAATTATTGGAATATTTAGTTTTTTAAATACTAGTTATCCTAGTAGTGTAATGTCTACTATTAATACTATAGTTGATATTGTTCTTGGTTTAATCCTTTTTGGATATTCTATTAGTATTATTAAAGCTACTATTAATGGTGAAGATCTTCCACAATTTGATATTGTTAAGAATATTGTAGATGGAGTTAAAGTTGCAGTTTTAGATTTTGTATATTTAATTATACCAACTATAATTACTATTCTTGTTGCTTGGGGTACTGGTGTTTTCTCAAATTTCATTAAAGTAGTTAATATTTTTGCTAATAATGCTACAGCTTCAAGTGCTTCTATACCAGCAAGTTTATCTACAAGTTTAACTTATGGGGTTATAATTACTGTTATAATTGCAGTTATCTTATATCTTATATTTATATTATTAGCTTATATTGGTATGGCTCGTATGGCTGAATTTGATAGTTTAAAAGAAGGATTATCCTTTGTTGAAGTATTCCATAAAATAAGTTCTATTGGCTGGATGAAATATGTAGGATGGTTCATACTTTTTGTTATAATTTTAATGGTTTTAAGTTTAATTAGTGGTTTAATAGATATGATTCCTTATGTCGGTACATTTATAAATGCATTAATTGTAAGTTCATTTATAATGTTATTTACTTATCGTTCATTAGGGAATATTTATAATGAATAATAAATATTTTTAAATCCAAACCATTATTTTTATTTTTTTCTTTTAAAACTTTTAATTATTTTTTTAATAATTCTACTTTTTCTGAACAAAATTTTATAATAGTTTAAATAATAATTTTATGTTCAATTTTTAACTAGAAAATTCAATGACACTCTCTATTTTTATGAAAAAAATTTAAATACTTTAAACAAGAAAAATTTAATTATAATTATTATTTTATAATAATTAATTAATTTTTTTTATAAAAATGTATTAAATAAAAAACTTAAAAAATTAAGGAAGTGTTTTCGAGTTGAATTTAACTCAAATGGTTAAAATATCCTTAAAATATCCTTTTGAAAATAAAAAAGAATGGTTGTTACTTGGAATTATATTTTGTATTATAGAATTATTCAATGCTATTGCAGAAACTTTAGTAAGTCCAGAAGTTGCAGGGATTATAAAATTTATTTCATTAATAATAGCAGTTTTTGTAGCTGGTTATGAAGTAAATGTAATTCACCATGCAATTCACGAATTAGAAGGGCTCCTGATTTTAATTGGAAGAAAAGTCTAGTTGAAGGTTTAAGATCTAAAGTATTCTATATTTTATACTTATTAATCCCAGTAGTAATTATCTATTTTGTAGCCTTTTTAACAAATCTCGGTAAAAATATTGGAATTGTAACTACAGCATTAAAAACTCATAAATATTTAAGTACAGTAATTGCTAATCAAGGTTTAAGTGATGCTTTTAAAATTAGTCAATTATCTACAGTAGTACCAGTGGATGTTATTAATAGCCTTATATTTGGTTTAATAGTAACATCAATAGTTGCAATAGTTGTAATTTTCTTATTTGTAATGTTTTCTGTTATAGGTCATATTATAAGTGATACTCATGGATTTAAACATGGTTTTAATCATAAATTAATATTTGAAAAAATTGGTAAAATTGGTTGGGGTAAAATGTTAGCATGGTATATAAGTTTAATTATTATAGCATTTGCATTACTCATTTTAGCCACTATTATAGCAGAAATTTTACCATTTGAAATCGGCGTATACTTTGATATGTTATTCATAATATCTTACATATTTATGGCTGGTTTCCATTATGTTGGAATGATTTATACAGAAACAGAATCAAATTAAAATATAATTTTTTTTTGAGTATTAGGAATAAATACTATTTATTTTATTTTTATACTCATTACCTATTTTTTTTTAAATAATAATTTTTTTTATTTTGGAAAAATATTCTATTTACTTTAATATATTATTAACATACTAATTCTAATAAAAAAATATATTTAAATATATATGATGATTAAAATAATAATATTATACTAAAATATTTTAATATAAAAGGAATTGAGTATATATGGGTTCATTAAGCTTACTTAAACAATCATTAAACTATCCAATCAAAGATAAAAAGGACTTCATAGTTATTGCAGTAATATTATCCTTAACTCAAATCGTAGATTTTATACTAATTTCAATATTAAATATAAATTCATCAACTATTATAAGTACAATTAATTTTATTTTTAACATAATAATATTTGGTTATTTATTAAATGTGATTAAAAGCACAATAAAAAATCATGATGAAATGCCTATTTTTTATTTTAAAAAAAATATAATTCCTGGGATAAAAGCGTCAATTCTTAGATTAATATATTTTATAATACCAATATTTTTGACTGTTATATTATCATTTTTCTTAAAATATAATATAGATATATTACATAAAATTCCTGAGTTAATATTAATTATAATAAAACAATCTTATACTTTAAAAGGTTCAGCAAATGCTCTTTATGTTTTTAAAGATTTGGTATTCCATAATTTATTTTTAGCTGTATTTGCATTGATTTTAATAATTATTTTTGATATTGCAGGATTTATTGCAATAGGTAGGCTTGCAGAAACAAATAGTTTAAGAGAAGGTTTAAAAGTTAAAAAAATATTTAAAAAAATAGGATCAATAGGTTGGTTCAAATATATTCATTGGTATGTAATCTTTGTTATTTTCATAATAATATATACAATATTTACTGTAATAGTAAGTTTAATTCCATTGTTGGGGTATATATTGTAAGTTTCATATTAGCTCCTTATTATTTACTATTTAAATATCGTGAAATTGGGATAATGTATAAACAATCAAAAAATAATGAATTATAAAAATTAAAGGAGTGTTTTTTGTTGAAAGGCTTAATATTAATAGAAGATAATTTAGAGGAATATATTAAAACAGGAAAAACTCCAAAAGGAATTAAATTACTTTTAAAAATTTTTAAGAAAAACAATATAGAAACAGATTTAGTTAATTATAAAAACATTAAATTCAATTTAAATCAAGATAATCTTAAATTTACTATTAACAATAAAATATCAGCTAATCCGGATTTTGTTTTAAGTATAATTGTTCCAGAACCAGAAAATCATGATTATTATAATATTAAAAAATGTTTTGAATACTTAAATGTTAAAGTTATAAACCTTATAGATAATGTGAATCTAGCTAGAAATAAATTTTTAACATTAGTAAAAATCAAGAATCATTTGTATAATATTAAGGTTCCAAAAACTATGGAAATTAAAAATTTAGAAGATTCTAAAAATATTATACAGGAATTAGGTTTACCACTTGTAATAAAATTAAATAATGGGTATGGTGGAGAAGGAATAAGTTTAATCCGTAATGAAATTGATTTAAAACATGAACTAAAAAAGATTAGTTTAAAAGAGGAATCTTATATTGCTCAAGAAGCTATAATGACAAGCACTTGTCGAGATGTTAGGATAGTAATATTAAATAATAAATTCTTTTATAGTTTTGAACGATATAATCCAAATGATTTTAGATCTAATAAACATCAAGGTGGAGGATTCAAGGATTACAATCCATCTAAAGACTTAATAAACTTTGCTATTAAAATTTCTAAAATTTTAGGTTTAGATTACTGTGGAATAGACTTTCTTTTTGGGGAATCAGATACATTTTATTTATGTGAAGTAAATACTTTTCCAGGTTTTTCTTATATACTAAAAAAGTATGATGAAGGAGATAATAGTTTTTTAGATAAAATTTATTATTTACTTAATTATTTTTGATATTGTGAAACATATAATTATTTATATTTGTTTTAATAAAGTGTAATTATTATTTTATTTATTATAAAAATTATATTTATAGAGGTTATTTTGATGAATAGTAAATTAAAAAACGCATTTTATATTTTTATCCGTGGATTATGCATGGGTTCAGCAGATATTGTTCCAGGAGTGAGTGGAGGGACAATAGCTTTAATAACAGGAATTTATGAACATTTAATTGGGGCTATTAGTAATATTAAATTCATATGGTTAAAACCATTACTCCATGGTGATTTTCATTCCTTTAAAACTAAATTATTAGAGGATATTGATTTTGAATTTTTCATACCATTACTTTTAGGGATAGCTATAGCTTTCCTGTCTTTGGCAAAGGTTATTAATTTTTGTTTAGATGTGTATACTGCTTATACTTTTGCTTTCTTTTTAGGGTTAATTATAGCATCAGCTTATATTTTATACACTGAACTTGAAGAACTTAATATTAAAAGTTTAATTATTGTTGCAATATTTACAGTTTTAACTTTCATTTTTGTTGGTTTAAATCCTATTGCAGCTAATCATTCTATACCAATAATTTTTATATCTGCACTTATAGCTATTTGTGCTATGATTTTACCAGGTATTAGTGGATCATTTGTTCTTTTAGTTTTAGGTCAATATCAATACATGCTTACTTGTTTAGCTAATTTAAAAATAGCGGACATTATAACATTCGTTTTAGGTGCTGTTATTGGTCTTCTTGGTTTTACTCGTGTTATTAAATGGTTATTAGAACATTATAAAGCAGCTACTATTAGTGCTCTTATTGGTATTATGTTAGGTACTATTCGTTTACCTTATGTTAAGATGGCATCTAGTATGGCTGGAACTAATATAATTGCTATTGTTGCTTTAGTAATTATTGGATTTTTTGTTATTTATGTTCTTGAAAAGAAGTTTAAAATGGTTTAATTTTATTCCAATTTAAACAATTTTTTTTCAAATTTTTTCTATATTTTTCCCTATTTTTTAAATAAAAGCTTATAATTGTCTCTTTTTGCATTAAATTTTTTAATAATTTTACTGATTTTTTGTCTTTTTTTCAATAAGTTAATATATTAAAAAGTATAATATTAAAATATTAATTTTTTTTAATTAGTGTGAGGAGGTTGTACTTATATGGCATTTATAAAACGAAAATATTTAATAGATTTAGAAACTATTCTCCATTACTTTGGGGAAGTGGGAATATTTATTGGAATTTCATTATTTATCCCAATTATTGTAGCATTAATTTATGGGGAAGAAGCTTATATAACTCCATTTTTATATGTTGGTATTTTTAGTATTGTTCTTTCTTTAATCCTTAAATTTGGATTTAAAAAACGAAATAAAATGTCAATTAAGTTAAGTATGTTCTTTGTAATGTTCATATGGTTGTATATTTCTTTTTTAGGAGCATTACCTTATGTTCTTTCTGGTGAATTAACTTTTGTGAATGCTTTCTTTGAAGCTATGAGTGGTTTTACTACAACTGGTTTTACAATGTTTTCACCGACTCAAATGATACCTCATTGTATTAACTTTTGGAGAGGTTTCACACAATGGATTGGTGGTTTAGGAATAGTTTTTATGGTTTTAAGTATCATGCAAATTGTTGGAAATGATGTTAAACCATTATACAATGCTGAAGGACGAGATGAACGTATATTTCCAAGTATAAAACATACAACTAAATCAATGCTTTTAATTTACACTGGAATAACTGTTGTGGGTATTATATTATTTATTATTGCTGGAATGCCGGTATTTGACAGTATCTTTTACTCTTTCTCTGCAATATCAACTGGGGGATTTGCTTTATCTTCTTCTAGTATTTATCAATATAATAGTTTTCTTATAGAATTAGTTGCTATTGTTTTAATGATTTTAGGTGGGACAAATTTCAACCTTCATTATGTAGTTTTAAAAGGTAAATGGAGAGAATATTTTAAAGATATTGAAACAAAAATCTTTTTAGTAGTTTCAGTAGTGAGTATTCTTGTTATAGGATTACTTTTAACTTATCATAATGTGTATGGATCTAATATTTTCCATAATTTCCGTTTTGCACTTTTCCAAGTAATATCTGCTATTACAACTACTGGTTTACAAACAAGTTTTGCTCCAGAATTACATGGTGGTTACACTAATTTAGGAGTGTTCATTCTTGTTATTATAATGATTATAGGTGCAGGTACTGGATCTACTGGTGGGGGTATTAAACTTGAAAGAGTTGGAATAATGTATCATTCTATTCAAAACCATATTAAAAGTTTACTTGAACCTTCTAATGCAGTAGTAGTTAATAAGTACCATCATATCAAGGATTATAGGATTGATGATAAGATGATGAAGTATACTTTAACTTTCATTTCTCTTTACTTAATCATTTATATTATTAGTGTTTTAATTGTTTTATTGTATTGTAACGATTTATCTGGTGTTTTATTCGAAATTGCATCTGCTATGGGTAATGTGGGTTTAGGTGATGGATTAGTTGGTCCTACTTCACCATTAGTTGTTAAATTAGTTTATACTTTTGACTTTTGGGCTGGACGTTTAGAAATTTGGCCTGTAGTTATTGTATTTTATAATATTGCAAGAAAATTACATAAAACAATTTAAATTATTCTTTAATTTTTTTTAAAGTTTTATTAATGATAAAAATAATATACTAGTAATTGTTTATATATAGGGGTTTGTGTTAAAATTTTTATTAGAAGCCGTAAATTTACAAATAATTTTGAAACTCTTCTTCATTACTTTGGTGATGCTGGTCTAGTAGTAGGATTAGTTATTTTGCTCCCTATTTTTGTAGCATTTATTTACAAAGAATATGAATTTGTTTTTCCTTTCTTTATTGTAGGTGTTTCTACTATTTTTGTTTCATTAATTCTTATTCATTTTTGTAAAAGAAAAAGTGAAATGACTTTAAAATTAAGTATGTATCTTGCTGTTTTTCTTTGGTTATATTTTGCACTTATTGCGGCATTTCCTTATTTTATAAGTGGAGAGTTAAGTTTTCTTAATGCTTATTTTGAAGCTATGAGTGGTTTAACAACTACTGGGTATAGTATGTTTCCAGATACTGGTGCAATACCTTACACTATTAATTTTTGGAGAGGTTTCACACAATGGTTTGGTGGCTTAGGAATAATTTTTATGGTTTTAAGTTTAATGCAAGTTGCTGGAAATGATGTTACTCCTTTATATCAAGCTGAGGGGAGAAATGAACGTATTTTCCCTAGTATTCGACATACTACAAAATTAATGTTAGTTTTTTATTTATGTTTTACAGCAGTTGGTATTATATGTTTTATTATAGCAGGAATGCCCGTTTTTGATAGTGTATTCTATACTTTTACTGCTTTATCTGGTGGTGGATTTGCTACTAGTAATAATAGTATTTTCCAATATGATAGTTTTAGAATTGAAGTAGTAGCTATGGTTCTAATGATTTTAGGTGCTACTAACTTTAATTTACATTTTATGGTATTTAAGGGTCATATTAAAGAGTATTTTAAAGATATTGAAACTAAAGTTTTTTTAACTGTTTTAATAGTTTCTACACTATTTTTAACAATTCTTTTATTAAATAATCATGTTTATGGTGCTAGTATTTTTGAAAATTTCCGTTTTGCACTTTTCCAGGTAGTATCTGCTATTACAACTACTGGTTTGCAAACTAGTTTTCCTGCACAATTACATCAAGGTTACTATGCAATAGGTACATTAGTTTTAACTATTATTATGATTATAGGTGCAGGTACTGGATCTACTGGAGGAGGTATTAAATGGTACAGAATAGGAGTTATGGTAAAAAGTATTAAAATTCAAATTCTTCATTTATTAAAACCTAGTAAAGCTATTGTACATGCGAAATATTATCATTTAAAAAAGCATGTTATAACAGACAAAATAATGAAAAATACATTAATGTTTATATTAATTTATTTAATAGTTTTTGTTCTCAGTACAATGATTGTTTTAATTTATTATAATGATTTTTCAGGTGTGCTCTTTGAGATTGCTTCAGCTATGGGTAATGTAGGTTTAAGTGATGGTTTAATGACTTATCAATCTCCAAGTATTACTAAGATTGTTTATATTATTGATTTTTGGATTGGTCGTTTAGAAATCTGGCCTGTTCTTATTGTGATTTATAGTATTTTAAGAAAATTTAAAAAAGTAGGTAGAACTGTTGAGAAAGAAGAGAAAGTTGAAATTAAGAAATTGGAAAATAAGTAAATATAATTTCTTTTATAAATATTTCTCTATTCCAGTATCTAATTTTTTCCATACATTAAATGTTACTTCTGGTAATCTTGTTACAAGGTTGGTTAGTTGATCTTGTATTTCTTCAGATTTTTCATTTATTGGTGTTGGTTCATTTGCTGTGTTAAAGTATATTGCAATTTTTTCATCTACTTTTATTACACCTTTTTTCTTAAGTTTTATTTTATCTAACATTACACCTATAAGGTTTAGTTGATAAATTAGATTAGCTTTCTCATCATTATCAAATATTGAATATTCAATAGTATAAAGTTCATTTTTCTTATATTCTTCATACTTTAATCTTAGGTAACTGTAAGCATTATTGTTTATTGGATAATAATAATCAAAGTCTTCATCTTTAAAATCAACTTTCTTAAAAATCAAAACTCTATTATCACTAGCTTCAACCTTATCTAACAATTCTGGTTTTAAATCCTTTCTAATGCTACTAATCTTACTTTCAAAATCTTTCATAAAAAAACTTCCCCATATTATAAAATAATACAAAATATATCTATAATAAGATTTATAATAAAACAAACCTTTTATAATTAATCCCTAAAAAAACTAAAACCCTTACTAAAATTATAAATTTATATATTAAAAACTTAAAATAGTATAGTATAATAAATAAAAAGAAAAGTAAATTTTTTAACAATTATTTTTAATCCTTATTTTTTCAAAAGAGTGATTTGATGGTAAAATTAACATTAGTAGACCAAGACGCAAACGAAATAAATCATGCAATATTCAATCAAGAAAATTTTTATAATCCATCAGAATATATAAAAAACGATTACCAAAACATAAATGTAGATTCACAAACAAGAAATTTGATAAATAGTATGGAATACAAAGTAGACATACTTTTACCATGGCATGATGGAGAAGACTTTATAATAACAAAACCAGATACATTAGCAGATTTACTTCAAAAATATGGTGGATTAGACGATCCATTATCTTTAGAAGGAAGATTATTCACAAGAGTATTACCAAAACTAGGAGAACTTGCATATCCTCAAATATTTCGAGAAGTGCTAAAGGCAGGAACATTCTATCATTGCCGTTTATTAGAATTCTTTAAAAAAGAAGTAATAGAATCTTACACTCAAATTATAGTACCATACAATAATATGATATTACTTTTAACAAAAAGAGAAACAGAATTCGATTTAGTGTTTCAACAGGAAGAACATGATTTATTTGAAACAGCACCATCACCAATGGCAATAATCTATCAAGGAAAATTCGTAAGAACCAATACAAAATTCTTAGATTTAATAAATAATTTTCAAGATCAAGAAACACAAATTAATAAATTAAATGTAGAAACATTCTTCACAAGTGATAAATTCGAATTTGAAGGAGAAAAATCCACAGAAGCTTTACAAACTTTTATACAAATTCAGGACAGAGATGTGTACAGTCATGTGTGGACAATTAAAAAATATTTTGCAAACGGAACAGCAAAATGGTTAAATGTACAAGGGATACCTGTAAATTATAAAAACAAACCAGCTGTACAAGTTGTATGTGAAGATATAACAAAAAGAAAACTTGCAGAAGAAGAAGCTTTCCAATTAAAAAAGGACTTAGAAGTTGTAGCAAATGATGGTTTAATTTCAGTAATGCATTGGGATCCAATAAATGGTTTCAGATGGACAGATGAAATTTACTCTATATTGGAAGAGGAACCAGAAAACTTAGAATTAGGAACAGATATATTACTATCACAACTTTATGGTGATATGGAAGAACAATTAAGAGTAAGAAGACTTATTGATCAAGCAATAAAAGATAAATCTAGTTTTACAACTCAACTTTCAATACAAACTAAAGTTGGGATAAAAAATATTAGTTTAAGTGTTCATTGTTATGGACCAGAAAAAACTGGAGTACCTTACTCCACAGGTTTCATACAAGATATATCTGAAGTAGTACAATTACAACAAAGTTATAATAATTTAGAAATAAGTTTAGAAGATAAAAATGTTATTCTTCGAGGATTATATCAAAGATTTAAAAATAATTTACAAATTATTTTAAGCTTCTTAAGTTTAGATATGCGATTCAATCCTAATGATCCTGATAAAGTTGTAGGTTCTACTCGTGATAGAATTAACAGTATGGTGTTAATTAACGAAAGTATGTATCATTCATCAGATTTAGTTCATGTAAACATGGAACATTATGTGGAATCTGAAGTAACAAGTTTACTTTCAAGTCACAGAGCTGGTAATATAAGACCAATTATTGATGTTGAATCCTTAGAATTCACTATGGAAGAAACAGTTCCTGTTGGATTACTTATAAGTGAATTCTTATTAAACAGTATTGAACATGGATGGGAAGAAGGAGAAAAAGGAAGTTTCATGGTATCACTTAAATCAGAAGGGGAACACATGACATTAATCGTTGCAGATGATGGTAAAGGTTTACCTGATGGTTTCTCAATTGAAACTGCAAATAGTTTAGGATTTACTATAATTGATAGTCTTATAGATCAATTAGAAGGTACAGTTAAACAGTTAAATCAAAGAGGAGCAGCTTTCCAAATTGAATTTGATAGATTTGAAAACAGTAAAGTGTAATTAATTTCTAATTTTTTATATTTTATTACTATTTTTTCTTTTTATTTTTTTAAATTCTTTAAACTATTTTTTTTTAATAATTTTTAAATACTATAAATAAGTATATTTTAAAATATATCGATATGAATATTCTTATCGGTTGAACTTTTTTATAATAAATAAAGAATTATAGGGTAATACGATAATGAAAACTAAAAAACCAATACTAATTTTAACGTTAATACTACTAATATTTTTATCATTAACTTCAGTATCAGCTTCAGATAACCTTAATATTAATAATGTAACAATTAATAATACAAATTCTGATATTCTAGCTAATACTGAGTTAAATGAAGAATCAAATAATATATATGTATCATTAAATGGAAGTGATACAAATGGAAATGGGAAACAAGACAATCCTTATCAATCCATAAATTATGCAATTAATAAATCTACAAGTGGAAGCACAATAATCCTTAATAATGGGGAATACAGTGGATTGAATAATACTTATATAAAAATAAATACTACTTTAACAATTACTACAACAAACCCTAATCTTCCAACAATAATAAATGGGGCAGGAACCACTGATAGTATAATTACAATAAATGAAGGGGGAATTTTAACACTGAAAGGTTTAACCCTTACTAATGGGTATAGTGATGAAGGTGGAGCGATAAAAGTTAATTCACGAGGAATTGCAATTATAGATAATTGTAGTTTCATAAATAATAAAGCTAGTCGTGGAGGATTTATGTACAATTTTGGAACTTTAACTTTAACTAATTCACAAATAATAAATAACACTGCAAAAGAATTAGGTGGAGGATTAAAAAATTGGGGTAAAGCCACAATAACTAATACTTTATTTATGAATAATTATGCCGACTCCACTGGGGGAGCAATCTATAATTTTTATTTCCCTATGCAAATAAATAATTGTACATTTAAAGATAACAGTGCAAAATTCGTAGGTGGAACAATACATAATGTAGGAAGTTTAAACCTAAAAAATAGTGTGATAAATGGTAGTCGCTCATCAAATAGTGATGCAGGAGCAATATGTAATGATATTTATGGAGATAATATTGGATCATGTAATATAACAAATACAATAATAACCAATTCTTATGCAGCTAAAAATGGTGGAGCAATCTTTAATAATGAAGTACAAAAATTAACATTAACAAATTGTACAATAACAAATTCTCAAGCAAGATATGGTGGAGCAATCTATAACCTTGCAGATTTAACCCTAAATAATAATACAATGAATGGTTGTACAGCTAGTGACTTAGGAAATTATATTTATAATTTAGGAAATATTAGAACAAGTATTATACGATTTGAAGCTTTACCAAATAGTATTGATATTAATAAAACTATTAAATTAACTGCTAATTTAACTGATGATAATTTTAATCCAATAACTAATGGAGTAATCACATTCACATTAAACAATACGCTAATTGATTATTGTAATGTTACAGAAGGTATTGCAAGTATAAATTACACTCCAAAATCTTATGGGGAATTCATATTAAGTGGAATATATTCAGGAAGCAATACAAGTGATTTTAACTCAATAATCTTTAACTCTACATTAAAAGTTACAAATAATACAGTAGTGAATACTAATTTAAAAGGTGAAGATTTAACAATAATTTATGGAACTCCAAAAAATTATACAATACGATTAACTGATGAATTAGGTAATCCTGTGATTGGTCAACATATTGCTTTAAATTTAAGTAATCCTATTAATGGTTTAAGTAAAATTTATTGGGTTAGTAGTGATACTTTAGGATTTGAAAGTTTGGAAATAAACTTAGCACCAGGTGAATATTTAGTTAATGCTTATTTTGATGGTATAAGTAATTTTAATTCTAGTAAAACTAATAATACAATAATTGTTAAGAGCAATTTGGATAATAAGACTGGTACTATTTTAAGTGCTAATGAATTTAATCATCCTTATAATGCAGGATGTAATTTTACTGGTAGATTAACTGATGAATTGGGTAATCCTGTGATTGGTCAACATATTGCTTTAAATTTAACTAATCCTATTAATGGTTTAAGTAAAATTTATTGGGTAACTACTGATACTAATGGTGAATATCAATTAGAAATAAACTTATATAAAGGTAATTACACTGCAAAGGCTTCTTATTCTGGTAATGATTTATATTTATCTAGTTATTCTAATGCAAATATTATTGTAAATTAATTTTTTTTATTTTTTTATTTTTTTTAAATATTAAGTAATATAATTTATTCTAATTTTATTATTATAAGAAAATTTTTATACAATTATAGACTTAAATTAATAATGTATATTTTTTAAAAATTTATGAGGAAAACATTGTTTTTTCTTAAATTTATAAAATATCAAAATTTTTTATGACTTTAAATATAAGGAGGTTAAAGTATTAAGTCTAAAAAACTATACTCATTAGTTTTAATAGCATTACTTGCATTTGCAATATGCATATCTGTAGATACAGCATTTGCAGCAGATAATACTAACACTACTAATGCGGATAGTACTAGTATTACACTAGATGACGCATCAGTTAATGCAGTTTACTCATCTAATACTACATTAGGTAACTCAAATCTTGAAACAATACAAAATCAAGAAACATTAACTGCAGAAAATGCAAATTCTATATATGTAAGTACAACAGGTAGTGACACTGATGGAACTGGATCATCATCTAATCCATACCAAACTATCAACAAAGCAGTTAGTTCTGCAACAGGTGGAAGTACAATATACTTATATGATGGAACTTATTCTGGTACAGGAAATACTGGTATTACAATTAATAAAGATTTAACAATTACATCCATGGATAAAACTTTAAATACAATAATCGATGGAAGTAACAGCAACCGTTTATTCACCGTTACAGGAAACTCCAATGTTACATTTTCCGGTTTAATCTTCACACATGCAAGAGCAGATTATGGATCAGCAATTTATATAAATGACGAAAACAATTATGTTAATGTTAATATTTACAATTGTACCCTAACAAATAATTATGCTACCATTGCAGGTGGAGCAATAGCAATAAATGGTAAATACACAAGCAAAGATGAAAGCAGTAAATTCATCATTGAAAACAGTACATTAAGCAATAACTATGCAAGTCAAAAGGGTGGAGCAGCTTATGTAGAACGTGGTGGATTAAGTGTAAGACACACTGATTTAATAAATAATAGTGTTAACAGTAATTTGAATGCTAAAAATGGTTTTGGTGGAGCAATTTATAATAAATTCTTAACATGGTCTTATGGATCCAACTTCATTAATAATACAGCATATAATGGGGGAGCAATATACTCTACACAAGGACACCTTTACACTTATTATAATAAAGGTGAAAACACTATATTTATGAACAATGTTGCAACTGGAAGTGGAGGAGCTATCTACAAATATAATGTTAATGGTACCTCACGTATAAACAATACTTTATTCTTCAACAACACTGCACAATATGGTGGAGCTATTGCAACTATTGGATCTTCAAATTTTACTGATGTAATAAACTCTACTTTTGCATATAATACTGCAACCGTATATGGTGGAGCTGTTTATAATAATGCTATTTCACAATTTAGTGCATCTTACTGTGCATTTTATGGAAATAATGCACCTGAAGGTAAAAGTGTTTATAATAATGGTGGAACCTGTAGTGCAGATTACAATTGGTGGGGAAATAATACAAACCCTCAAAAAGATGGAGATATAAACTTTAAACCATCAACTTGGGTAATAATGGATATGACCACCACTGATAATGGTAATACTGTAAGTGTTACAGCAAACCTTAACAAATACACTACAACTGGTTCAGATAAAAAGAATTTAGAATATTACATCCCATTTAATACAGTAACATTTTCTGCAACAACTGGAAGTATAAGTCCAACAAGTGCAACACTTGAAAATGGAACATACACTGCAACATACTACAAATCTAATGAAAACAGTAATGTAAGTGCAACCATAGGTTCACAAACTATCACTGAAACAATTAATGGTACTGGTGTAGTTTTAAATGTAAACAATGTTACAGGTGATGTGTTAACAAGTACTCATGTAACTGGAACATTAACTGATAATCAAGGTAACCCTATAAGTTTAGGAAATGTAACATTATCAATTAATGGAGTAAACATTAGTACAGTAAATGTAACCAATGGAACTTATTCAATTCCAATAACATTAACTGCAAGTGGAGAATACACATTCTATGTAACTTATAATGGATACAAAAATACTTATGGAGTTACAACTACTGCTGGAAAATTAAATATTAAAGGATTACCAACAATAATCAAAATAGATGATGTTCAAGGATCACTTGGAGATACTGTAACCTTAAATGTTTATGTAGTAGATGAATCTGGTTATGATGTTAAAAACGGAACAGTTAAAATCCATATCTACGATCAGGATACTTTAGTAAATGTATCTAACGGAGTAGGAACTGTTCAATACACTATCATAGAACCATTAGGTCAATATCAAATGACTGCAACCTATTTAGGTAATGAAGTTTATGAATCCTCAACTGGATCTGCAAACTTAGTAGTTACTAAAGAAAAAGTTGTAATAGATGTTCCAACAATCAATGGTGAAACTGGAGAAACTATAACAGCAACTATTAATGTAACTAACCGTAATGGTACTCCTTTAAATGGAACAATAACAGTTAAATTCTATGGACAAACAACCACACTTAAAGTAGTTAATGGTCAAGCAAATTATACTGTAACCTTACCTAATGAAGAAGGTAACTTTAACTTAACCGTAACTTATCTTGAAAATGGAATTTATGATAACACTACTAAAACTGTTGTAGTAGGTGTTGGAGTAACAACCACAGTATTAACTGGTGAAAACTTATACATTGTTTATGGTAATCCACAAAACTACACTGTTAAATTAACAGATTTAAATGGTGCAGTAATTGTAGGAAGACATATAGCAATTAAATTAACCCGTGTAAGTGATGGGGCAAGTAAAACTTACTTTAGTACAACTAGTAGCACTGGTACTGCAGAATTAGAAATTAATTTAGCACCCGGATCATACACAGCTGAATGTTCTTATTCTGGTGAGACTGGTAAATTCTTACCAAGTACTTGTAATAATAATATAGTTGTTCAAAAAGAAGCAAGTAATAAAACTTTAACAGTATTAACTGCTGATAAGTTCAATGAAACTTATGGTGCAGGTCAAAACTTCACAGGTAAACTTTTAGATGCAAATAATAGACCATTAATAGGTCAACATGTTGCATTAAAATTAACCCGTTTAAGTGATGGTGCAAGTAAAGTTTACTGGGCTACAACTGATACTGATGGAGCATACCAATTACAAATCAACTTATACGCTGGTGAATACACAGCACACTGTTCATATGATGGAACAAGCAGATATGAAGCTTCTACAGCATATAACACTATAACTGTAACTGCTTAAATTAAGTAAAAATTT